>CAMWNK010000031.1 GCA_947175555.1 uncultured Clostridia bacterium
GTATGGCGCATAATTGTCAAAAGCGACCTTTACCGTGATATCCGTTATATAATTATCGCCCTGCCCGTATAAGCTCGCAATGCCCTTGACCTCTCCGTCTGCAACCTCAACGACTTGCAAGGGACGAGTCGCTTCTTCGGCGCAGGCAATCCCCTGCATGACGGCTGCAAGCAAGCTAATAGATATAAGCAACATTGCTAATGCAATACATCTTATCGACGTAGTTAACGCTCTTTTCATAATCACATTATGCGTAGATTTGGAAATAATATAAAACCGCTATCAATATGACGGCGCTATACGTCAATTTGCTTACGCAAGCCCTAATTTATGCACAGCATATTTTGAAATGAAAATTATAAATAGAAAGCGCGGATTTGCCTGCTGATACCGATAGATTTCACTTATGTTAGTTGATACGGATTGAGGGCGCTATTGCGGCGAATAAGCTCAATCTTCCAATCCTATTAGATAATCTGCGCTGCAAGAAAAATAATTGCATAACAGAATTATGCTTTCTATATTGGGTATGCGCAAATTGTTTTCCCACCTGCTAATACACGCAACGCTTATATTAAGTTGCTTTGCCAATTCGCTTCGCGAAATATCTTTTTCCTATCTTAATTCCGTCAACCTTTCGGCAAATTTATTCATCTTTTCACCTTGACGCAGTCTATATTAACAGCTTGTCCTTTTGATAGTCGATTTCCATCAAGATATGTCCCATATTGCCCTCGCCTGCAAACTGCGCCGTATCGAAGAAATCCCTATCAAGCGGCGACCAATACAGCTCATTCTCATCCCCAACGACCTCGCATGGCTTATTTATTCTCCCGACATATACCTCTAAATACAAGTCAAACGTGTAATACGTAAAATCCATAAAATGCGTCAAGACTATGTCGCGAGCAGTAATCGATGTCTCTTCCGACAGCTCTCTGTAGGCAGCGCTCATGCCGTCCTCTCCTTGCTCGATTTTACCGCCGACGAAGTTGGATAACCCTTTATACGGGTTCTTCTTCCTTTTGCATAGCAAAACCTTGTCCGCTGTCTCATTGTATACGACAATCAAATTGTATCCTTGCATAATTCTCTCCCATAATTAAAGCGCATTGCAAATACATTATAACATATAGCCTTAGAAATGTATATATCGGATGTAATAGGCTAATGGCAAAATATCAAAATCAATAACCTTTTTATAATAGAATTATATTTTACTATAAAAATTGTCTTAAACAACAATTTATTTAAGACAATTCAACGGTATCGGTCAACGGAAATTACAATCCGCCACAATAAACGATTAAGAATCTATCTCTTTATAACTATCTAAACTTAAGATTATGCAGCTTAATATGCTCGGCTCGAGTCATAACCTGCAAATTCTTAGTTCGATTGTTACGTTTATTCCCATCAATATGATGTACTACTTCATTATCAAGTAGCGGTCTACCTATTTTCTTGCTTGCATAAAAGCGATGCGCAGGCACATAGCCGTTTTCTCTTGCCAGCGGACTATTCGGTTTATAAATTTGCTTATACCCTTCGCTCGTATAATATGGTCTATGAAACATACATCAATTCTCCTTACTTTGTAATATATTATAGTAGATTTTTGCAGTTTTGCAAAAAGCCCCCGTGTAAAATTTAGTTATATTTTATTTCATATCATAATATAGATATCAAATTGCTCGTTCTTTAACCAACCTATTTTATAGATCTAAAATATAGTCAAAAAGCAACTTGAAATTCTGTACTGTCTCTTCTGATATCTCTTTGTTATGTATATCAAACGTTTTAAACAGCGCAGATAATGAAGATTGTTTTACATATTTTCCAGCTTCAATTTCTATTCCAAGATTTTTCAAGTCTGTTGCACTGAATAGGCTTTCTATAGTTTTGAACTCTGCTTTAACGTCAGTCAAAGCAAAAACCGTAAGCTCTGATTCATCGTTGGTCTTTTTCATAGACTTGCCTGCACTATCTCCGTCAACCATAAGAATAGGTGAATGCTTCTTAATTTTTATAAGCCTTTTGCTGATGTCTTTCTGCCTATCCTTGAAATCGGTTGAGCCATACTTCCCTACGCCTTGGATAGGAAGAAATACAATGCCATCATTATTAAACATTTTCTTGAACGCAACCATATAATTATAGTCTGTTATACCCTCTACAAAAACAACCTTAGTATCAGGATCGTAAAGATGGTTATTGTTCACTGTCAAAGCCTCTTTAATTGGCTTTAAGGAATCCGGATCCTCAGCGTCTATCGTAGAAAAATCATTACAAATATGCGAAATATTGTTGTCCATAGATACAACTCTAAGCTCATCCAAATAATCTATATCTATCAAAAAAGGCGAGTGCGTGGCAAGGACGATAGTAATATCGTTTCGTATTGCAAAGTCCTTTAAAAATGCCCTCAACTCCTGTTGCCCTTTCACATGTAAATTGGTTGCAGGCTCGTCCATCAACACTATATCTCCACATTTAAGAGCATTTGAACACAAAAGATTAAAATACAGATTAAAAAACCATTTGAAGCCTGTTGACTGATAGTCTAAGATGATACTTTGCATGCCTCGCTTCATTGTGAAGAAGATATTTTCAGATTCAAGGTCAATTTCAAATTTATAAACCTCTTTCTCAAAACTATACAAGTCGTTAAAACTTTTTGCGATAGGCTTGAGCTTATCGTTTATTTTGTCCTCTAAATCTTTTAATATTCCCTTATTACCATGCTTATTGAACATAGCATAGGCATTGTCAATATCTTTAAACTTAAAATCAATAGCCGAAAAAACTGCCTTGAAAAAGTAGCTGTCCGACATATGGGAAACATTAACTTTTAAATCTTTATCTGATATTTGTATTTCGCTATACTTATAGATATTAGGAAAAAAACTTATTCCGTATTTATTCGAGAATACCTTTTCAATTATCTCATCTTTCGATTGATTCCTACTATCTGAAAAATGCCTATTGTTTTGACATCTATTATAAATTGAATCCCATGCATACCTATAGCTTCCGTATATGTTGCTACGACTATTTGATTTAAGCGACTTAATAATATTTGCCAAATTATTATCGACTTCTTCTATTTCCGATATATTGTCGGTTTTCTTTAGCTTTTCAAGATTTTGTAGCACTTGATAACTATCGTTTAACCCATGCTCTTTGAAAACATCAAGTATAATTCCAAGCGTCTTTTCATCTTCTTTCTTAACTGCGCTATAATCTAATTTCGATTCAGGATATCTTATAGTAGCGTCATTATAAGTTAGTTTATACGAATACACCTCTTCCCCGTCTTTCACACGCAAAGTCAGCGACGGGTGTCTATCAGCTTCATTATAGCTCAACATTGTAGTGTCTTTAGCCGAAAGTTTCTTATCTTTAAACTCTGCTATTGCATCTAACACATTGGATTTTCCGGAATTATTTGCTCCCACAACAATTACAAGATTACCCATCCTACCTTTTTCCAATGAATTGTTAAGGACAAGTTTCTCTTTTTTATCAAAACCTATGTTCCTAAATTTTTCAAATTCTAATGCTCTTTCCATTTTTTTATTATCCTCCGCTAATTATTCGAATTTATATGGTTTTTGATTTTTTGGAATTTATCTATTAGATTTCTTTCCTCATCTGTTAAGTCATCCTTTATCATTAGAGAATACAAGTCAGTCAAATAATAGATAATGTCATCGAACATATCAGTTTTTATGCTTATTTCAAAAAATTGAATTTTCTTAGACTTTGGATTAGAAATTATATATTTTCTAATGCTCTTAAAAACTTTTTGCTCCTCATTGCCCTCAAGTTCCTTTATTTCAACTAAATTATTTAAAATAAAGTTTACTACATTCTTTTTTCCAGCCAATTCATTCTCTGTAATATAATTAAATAACCTTAGCACCTTTCTATTTATCAAATCATAGTTTTGATCGTCATAGTACTCTATAAACTTATATAACGTAGGTCTGGAAACTTGTAAATAGTCTGCCAGTTCCGTTATTTTTAAATCCATATCTTTTAATCTGTTTTTTAACATTATCTACCTCACAATATAACTATACATCATTTTACATATTTTGTAAATTAAATTTAACACTTTTTGTAAAATCGATTGAAATTTGTTAGTGCGGTAATGCTTAAGAACAAAATGCAATCAATACTATTCCTCAAGCTGCTATTATACACTCGATAAAATGGGGGGGGGATATAAACTGTATATTTAATGACGAATTACTGCATAGCATGAATTATAATTAGGCTAAGTATTTGACAGCAAATTAATTCTTAGCAAAAGGTAGCCGTAAGCAAATTATATTATATGCGTACACATAAGACGTGAGCTAAAATTGTAATTTGTCAAACTGCATACGCTGCCCTATTGACTTTTTTTATTTTATATCCGCTTGACTGTATCTTGGACGGTATGCTATTATATTCAAGCAACGGAGGTATAGCCCAGTTGGTTAGAGCGCTTGCTTGACATGCAAGAGGTCACAAGTTCGAGTCTTGTTATCTCCACCAAGTGTAATGGTCTAAAAGTCTTCTGACTTTTAGACCTTTTTTCATAATAAGGCAATTGACTCTAGACTTGTTTTGCGGTAAGATATAATATAAATAGTAATTTAACGTAAAGTTTTAGGTGGCTTAAATTCAATGAGTGAAAAAGAATTATATTCTCATCTTGGTGAGCTTACAAAAGACAAAGAGCAATGGAAAGAAAATATTACCTTTGTTGCTTCTTTGCTAAAAGAACAATCCATAAAAATAATAGGAAAATCTCTTTGGCTACTTGGTGAAATGGGAATGTTATATCCCGAAGAAATTAGTCCGTTTGTAGAGCAAATTGCCGCTTTCTTGAAGTCAAATGATGAACTACTAAAAGAACGCGCCTTAAATGCTTTGGGACGAATCGGACGAACAGATTACGAATTGATTAAACCTTATCGGGACGAAATGTTCTTATTAGCAACTGACGATAGTCCAAGTGTGCGTTTAAGTTTTATATGGGCGTCAGAAAACATAGCGACTAATACGCCCGAAGCCTATGAGCATTTTATTCCTATATTTGAAAAATTACTTGACGATAAGAATGTTCGCGTCAGAATAGAAGCACCCGAAATGTTTCGAGTATTAGGCAAGCGTAAACCGAATTTTGTTCGCCATTGTTTAAATAAATTAAAATTATTATCAGAAGAAGATGATGACAGAATTGTACGTATTCACGCCAAAGGCGCAATAAAAGCAATAACCCAATCAAAATAAGTTTATCGAAAGTAACGATAAATTTCAATTTATCGTATATCGAAAAAATGAAACTAGGCTAATTATGTTTATGATAGATTTTGTATTACACACCTAACAAAACGATAGATTTCATAGTATACACACAAAGTTATAGGTCTAAAAGTCAAAATACTTTTAGACCTTTTTTTATAAGAAAATTATATTGATTTTAGACTTATTACGCGGTAAGATATATTAAAAGATAATGTAAACATTAATTTAATGAGGTAAGTATATATGACAGATAAAGCACTGGTAGTAATCGACATCCAAAACGATATTACAAAAAACTATAAGGAAATAATAGGCGATATCAATGCCGCTATTGATTGGGCAACCAATAACAATATTCATATTGTGTATATCAAACATAACAACTTATCAGCAGGAACTCGAACGTTTAAGCCCGATACTCGTGGCGCAGAATTAGTGCCCGATATGAAAATTGTGTCGGAAAACATATTTATTAAGAGCAAGGGCAACGCATTGACAAGTGAAGCATTTGTCGATTTTATAAATGAGAACGGGATTAAAGAATTTTATATTGCAGGCGCAGATGCCGTTGCTTGCGTAAAATCGACTTGTTACAATATGGCAAAGAACGGATATAAGGTTCACGTTCTATCAAACTGTATTACAAGTTACGACAAAAAGAAAATTCCCGATATGTTAGACTACTATGAGCGTAACGGCTGTAGTATTGAAACATTGTGTTAGTTAAATTTTAATTTATTATATATCGAAATTATGCAACTATGCAAATTATGTTTATGATAGACTATGTCATGCACGCTGTCATAAAAGCAAGATTTTTTGTATGCGCATATAACAGAGCGTAAATAAATTCTGTTTATGCTCTTTTATGGTGTTACTTCGTTTTACGGATTTGTCTATACGCCGAAAATTGTTTTTCTGTTATATCGTCGTATCCTAAAAGCGCGTTGGGCGTTTCGTCCAAATAAAGACATATTTCTAATAGCATTGATAAGTCGGGCTCGTTTATACCCTTGAGCCAACGGTTGACTGTTGCTTGCGTTGTACCTAAAAGGTTGGCGAGTTCTTGTTGTGTCATCTCGTGTTCGGCTAATAGGTTTTGCAAGTTTTCAGGAAATTTCAGCAATTTGATATTAGAATCAAAATCAATAGCAGTATCAAGCCGTTCTGAAGAGGATGGATTATATCCTATTAAAATATCATCAACAGAGATATTCAGTTTATCTTTAATTGCTAATAAGTCATTGGAATAAATCTTTCCTTTCTTCCACGTTACAAGGTTGCCGGAACTTCCGGTAATTTCTGCACATAGAGCCGTAATACTTATTCCGCGCTTTTTGCATTCCAGTGATAGTTTTTCGTAAATAGGGTGATACACGGCATTCCTCTCATTAAAATTTTATGCAAAATATCGCATAAAATTATTGACAAATGCGAGATATTGCATTACAATATAACCATACCTATCTCAAAAGCGGTAGGCATAACAAAACCCAAGCCTATTGACGGTGTCAATTTGCCTAAAAGTGATGTGGTAGTTACATTTTAGTGAAAAATTCAACATTTGTCAATAGGTCATGAGTTATCACATAAAAAATGGAGATAAATACATTGACGCTTGGAGAAAAAATTAAAAACGCGCAATTACTAAAGGACTTATCACAAAGATAAGTAGCCGAAAAACTTGGCGTATCGTAACCTTCGTACCTTGAGTGGAAGCATGGAGGCAGTATATCACCTAATTGGGCGCGAATGAAAGCTATTGCTCACATACTTGAAATATCATTGGATAAATTAGCAATAGAACCTCTTTAATAAATCACATACGAAAAACGTATACAGTTATTAACTCATACGTTTTCCATATGGCACAATCGGCTTATACATAAACGTATGACTTGAATATGTTTAATTACCAATAAGTCAAAGGAGTTATATTATTTATGAAAGAAGAAAATAAAAAGTGTTGGAGTTGCGGAAGGTTTCAAAGATTTTATACTCAAGGGTATTGCAACTTTCAAAAAGAAAATATAGGTTTTTGCTATTTTCAAAACAAAATTGTAGATAAAGCCGAAAGCTGTAAAATGTGGAATTACTGTCAAAGAGTAAGAAATATGCGCAAACAGATGGCAATAAGTTCTATCATTGATATTCGCAGTAAGTTAGAGGTCATTGAACAAATATTAATAGAAGAAACCAAGTTAAACAAAATCAAAAACGAAAAATGATAATGTTAGGAATTAAAGCATCATTAAAAATTTAGTTGCCACTGCCCTACCAAACGTTATATATAATACCATATAGATTAAAAAGCGTCTATGACAGCTTGGACTGCGATATGTATAACGAGTAAAAAAATGCGTACTGCTCTGCTTGAGATAAAATGCAAACGCTTAGCGCTTGGAAGTCTCGCACTCGATAACGTCGGATGATACGTCCCTCACCTTATCGGCATTGACGATGAAGAGCGAGCTGACGTACTTGGATATCTTGACGCCGTCCGTTACGCCGTGATAGCCTAACGTAATCTTAAGCTCCTTACCCTTGCGCACTACTCTGTCCACGCTTAGCGATGCGTCCTCGGACAGCGCGGCAAATACGAATATCAAAGAGTTGCGCTCAAAAAAGGAATCGTCGAAACGCGAAAACTCGCCCTCAATATCTTCTGTCAAGATATAAGTGTTGCCTGTAAACAAGTCGACGAGTTGTTGTCTGCTGCGTATGAGGGTTGCGCCGCCGAAAGGGATAGAGCCGTCGTACTCAACAAACTTAAGTTTAACTCCGCTATCGTAATAAGACAGCCCGACCTCGCACGAACATAAAGCGCACACCGCGCTCACGCATAAGAGCGCGATTAATGCTATAGCTAAAATCTTGTGCGATACAGTTGATGTGCCATACTTATTACTGCGCATACTATTATCTCCTCTTACGGATTGATTACCGCTACGCCATCAATCGACATATATATATTACGGATAAAAACGGGCTACATCATCTATCCGCCGCTTGACAAGCAGTCAACGAGTGGCGAGAAATTATATAGGCGAGCAAGGCGTCCGTGCCCAGGTCGACATCCTCGTAAGTCTTATCGAAATTGCCTGTATACCACGGATCCGCGACATCCCTATTATCGCCGCAAAAACTAAGTAGCTTGACGGACCTTATGCCTATATTATTGAGCGCTCTTACGTTGGATGAGTCCATAGCAATAAAATAATCGTACTTATCCCTATCTGACGCAGTTATCTGCACGGCGCGCTTGCCCGAGTAATCTATCCCAAGCCTATCCAGCACTCTTGCCGTGCCGCGATGTACGCGGTTGCCCTCTTCCTCATCGCTCGTGCCTGAGGACGCGACTTCAATCTTATCCGAAAGCCCCGCAGCCTCTACCTTACTGCGAAAGATAAATTCTGCCATGGGAGAGCGGCATATATTGCCAAGACATACGAACATTACTCTAATCATATCCAAATTATAACTAATAGCGCGTTGCACTTGCAAGCAAAATAAATAAAAATCAAGAGCCGTCGGTCATCGAGCCAAAGCGTAAGGGGGCGAGGCATATAGCCGCGCCCTCGCTTAACTCAAAGTAAGTTGACAGCGTCAAACCGATAATCGATTACATGCGCGACAATACCGTTACTCTGCTACAAGCAAATTGCGCGGGGCAATCCTCTTTATCTTGAGCGAAAGCAGACAGGCAATGCAAAACGATAAGATTATCAGCACCAAGCCCGCGATAGTAATGAATGCGACAGGCACGGTAAAACTGCACTTGATAATACCTATGCCGCTCAAAAGCAAGCCGATAAGCGGGTTGATAATAAATGAGCCGATAATCAATCCCACAACGGTGGAAATCACAATGGCGGGCATAAACGACAGCGCCGTCTGCAAGATGAGCTGCCCTGTCGTAAAGCCGAGCGACTTGAGCACTCCGTAATCGCGCATTTTATTATTAAGCATAGTGCGAACCAATAAATACAGCACGAACAGTATAATCAGCGCAGATAGCGCAAGGATTGCAACGACTATAATCGTCATAAGCCTTACATATACTCCGCTAGCCGCCTCAACCGTTTCGTCAATATTAATCGTAACGTTTACGCTGCCTGAAAATCTATCCTTTATCTCCGCATTGAACGCGTCTATATCCACCCCGTCGGATAGGTTGAAGTAATAAGTTACGTTGTCAAGCTCGCCCAGCCGCTCATAACCTTGCCTTGTAAGCAAGCAGTCTCTGCCGAGATTGTTGGTTATCTGTGTGAATCCGCTTATGAGATACTTCTCACTCTTGCCGTTGCAGGTAATCTCTATCTCGCTGCCGATAGAAAGCCCTCTCTCCTTTGCATACTTGCCTGCTATTGCAATCTCGTTGAAGTACTTGGGAAATCTTCCTTGGAATATTACGCCTTGATTATTCACCTTGGAAAAATCGTCGCAAAACGTAGCCATAAGCTCCGCGCCGCCTACGTGAGATATGTTCGAAGACGAATAGAGATATATCTTGTCAATGCGGCTGTCGTTATCAAGCGAAGCAAGAAAATCGTCTTCAAAATCCGCATTGATATTGACGGCGCCGTCTGCGGTTTCGCCCACAATCAAATCGAGAAAAGGCGTCATGTCTGCAATCACGTTTTCCGTCATAAGCCCTGAAAATACAACGATGAGAGAAAGCACGAGCATCGTGATACATACGGTAATATTATGCTTTATTCCCGAGAGCGCACTCTTGAGCGCCAAGGCAAGATTGAGCGGCGCCTTGGTCTTATCAAGCGGGACGTAATTGCGCTTAAAGCTGTGCGTTTGCACGCCCGAGCGCAATGCCGTAATAGGCTCTATCTTCTTAATTTTGCGCGCACAAAGCCAGACGGTAAGCGCGATTGTAAAGCACAGAATCAAAAGCGATATTATAAAAGGCAGGGGCAAAAAGCGCATTGCGTACGGTATGCCCGTCTGAGATATCATCATTGCGTTGACGGCGGGGAATAAACAGTATGACACTCCCGTACCCGAAAGGGACGCAAGCAGTGTCAAACTCAAAAGCTGCAATAACAGCGAACCGATAAGCTGCCTCGACGTATAGCCTACGGACTTGAGTACGCCGAGATTTTTTATATTAGTCTGAATATAGTTGACAATATTGGATACGATTACGACGATTGCGATACACAGCACGAAAAACGCCATTGCGCTCATAACGCCCGAGCAAATCATCTGCGAGATGTAGCGCGACTGCGTAACGATATCGTAGCAATTACTCCGCATACGCGCAGCATTGTGGAATCGCTCGGTAACGAGCGCCTTAATCGCCGCTTCGTAATTGAGATTGTCCGACATATCAATCAGGCGTATCGAGCATAGCGTCGCCTCGGACGCAAAGCCAAGCGTCTTAAGCTCTGCATATTTATCTTGCGTAAGTATGATTTGAGTTAAAGCACAGTTATGCGAGCCCATCATTACATTGTTAAAAAATCCGCATACAGTGTAGCTTACAACATTGTTGCCGATAGATATCTCTATTGTTTTACCTACCGAATATTCGTCCGACTTATACAGCATAGGCAGATAAATGCCGCTGCTTAAATCGCTCTCCTCTACTATTTCCGACCTTCCGATACTGCGCGAGATAGCAGTGGGCTTATCCATAAAAATAAATTCGCCGTTCATCATTCCGCCGTTATACGGAAAAGTTCCGACCGTGTGCATGCAGCTATCCAACCTAAACTGATCAACTCGCTTATCGCGCGCAAGCGTATCGGATAAATACTCGCTCACTCCTGCGTCATAATTGTCTACGGCAAGAGTAACGTGCTCGGCGTTGAGTGCGTCGTGATATCTCACGAAATTGGCCTTATAATCCATAGACAGCATAAGCCACAGATTGAGCATTAGCGACGCAAGAAAAATGAGGACGACTATGGCAACGCTCTGCCCCTTTGCCTTGCGCATATTGGAGCGGGCGATAAGAAACAGCTTACTCATACTACCACCCCATTTCTTTCAAGAAAGAGTTCAGCCGCTCGTGCCGCGCCGTATCGCCGTGCAAATATTTACCTAAGTCGCACTCGCCCATAATGACGCCGTCTTTAAGATACAAAATACGGTTGCCTCGGCGCGCGGAACGCAAATCGTGCGTTACCATAACTATGCTCTGCCCCTGCTCGTTAAACTTAGTAAGAGTATCGAGCACGTCCAGTCCCGTCTTGGAATTGAGCGCGCCTGTAGGCTCGTCGGCAAAGAGAATCTCGGGAGAATTGATAAGCGCGCGCACTATGCCTACGCGTTGCGCCTCGCCGCCCGATATCTGCGAGGGAAATTTCTTCTGTACCTCGTCCGATATGCCGACGGCATCGAATAGCCCCTTGGCTTTAGCAACTATCGCGCGTCTATCTTTATTGACAAGCAGACCTGCCGATAAGACATTGTCCATAACCGACATGCCTTCTATAAGATAAATTTGCTGAAATACAAAGCCGCAATGCTCTCTCCTAAATACCGCAAGCCCGTCTTGAGACAAGTTAGATATAACCTTATCTTTGAACGTGATAGTGCCCAAGCTGGGGGTGTCCATGCCCGATAAGGCGTATAAGAGCGTAGACTTTCCTGCGCCGCTCGCGCCCATGATGACGGTGAAATCTCCTTGATAGAGCTGTAAATCGATATTCTTCAGAACGTGCTGCTGTCTGCCGCCGCCGGAGAAGGTCTTGCTCAGACTATGAACATCGAGTATAATCTGCCGTTGCATATTTGCGCCTCCTATTGACACGTACATTGTATCAATATCAATTCTTAAATGTCTTTAATCAATCCTTAAATTTTTATTAAATTCCATTATCTGCGATAAAGACGGTGTTGCCTTGCATACGCTAAAGCAAATGCAGATTGTAAAAGATATGTATTTCACCCAACGCCGTAAAATTTGCTTTACGCAAGCAATATCGAAAATTATCATTATAAATTATCAACATTGCTCTGCTATCGCTATATAAGCCATCCCTAAAATAAGTCCTACGGCAATGAGCGAAAAATATGCGATTGCAAGCAAAATCTTTATATATCCGATAATCAGACTTTTACACTCTGATCAGGTAACGCAGCCGCTTAAACATAAAGTAACGCTCACCCTCAGTCCGTGCGCGCCGTTAGCTATATGCAGGCTGCCCTGCATCTCTTTCATAAAGTAGTCGGAGATATACAGCCCCAAGCCTGCGCCATCGGCATTTGCGCAATTACTGCCGCGCCTGAACTTTTCCTTAAGCACAGGCAGTTCATCCTCAGGCACCCCGCCGCCGTAATCCTCTACGCTTATCACGATATTGCCGCCGACTCTATCTACAGACACGTCGATATCGGTCTTGGCGTACTTATAAGAGTTGGCGAAGATATTGTCGAAAACTTGCTGCAATCGCATTGCGTCCGCATGTACCAGACACTCGGGCATGTCGGGGATAGTGGCTCTATGCAGATAGTCTGCATTGACGAGTATGTCCTTAACTTTGCTGCTCTTGATAGCGACAGGCGATACGCCGAGCTGCTCAAGCTCCTCGAGCGTTGCCGTAAACAGATTGGTTATAAGCGTATCGATTTGATCCGCCTTACATATTATCTGCTTGTAATTGGACTTATCTTTTCCGGTGCAAGCGATTTCAAGTCCGACTTCGGATACCGCCTTAATACTTGCGACAGGCGTCTTTATGTCGTGGGAGAGCTTAGCGACAAGCTCCTTCTTACTTGCGCATGCTTGAGCTTGAGCAATGCGAGCCCTTTTAAGCTCGCTGCGCATGATGTCGAAGCTCTCTGTAAACGCGCCGAAAAGATTGTACCTATCCATCTCGAGAGGTATATCGAGATTGCCTCCCGCGATACGCTCGGCAAAGCCCTTAAGTTTATTAAAAGGTCTGACTACCGTATAGCGCATATATACTGCGTATCCGATAATTATCATACCTTGAATAGCTATTGCAACCGATAAGAAAGTAATTACCGTCCTCTTGTGCGACTGCATCGCCATTGCGCCGTCATTGTATATGATTATCTTGCCCACCACCTCGCCGCCGAGCTCGATATCGAGTATCGTATCTCTATGCGCTATAGCCGCGTTGATGCTCTCGGAAAGAGACGGTTGCGTCCTAAAGAGTACGTTGCCGTAACTGTCGACTAATACATAGTCAAGACTTGTAACGTTGCGATGCTCTTGCATAGAATAATAGTCTTGCGTAACCGACTGAACTACTTCGTTGACGGCAACGGTATCTTGCGATGCGTCGAAAGTCTTAGCGGAAAAGACGATAAGCGCGACTATCTCCGCAAGCAATACTAAAGCGCATCCAATCAAAAAAACTTGCCTTTTCATAGGGCGTCATCCTTAAATCTATAGCCGTCTCCCCACACGGTAACGATGTATTGCGGCTTATTGGGATTGACCTCGATAGCTTCGCGCAGTCGCCTGACGTGCACGTTAAGCGTGCCGTCGCCCGTAAACTTGTCTTGCCAAACATTCTCGAACAACTCGCCTTTAGAGATAACTCTGCCCCTGTTATCAATAAGATAGGCAAGCAATCTGAACTCCAGATTGGCAAGTCTGACTACTCTGCCGCCAGCCTTGACCTGCTTAGACTTGAAATCCACGGATAAATATCCGTCCGAATAATCCCTGCCGCCGACTTGTCCGTAACGCTTTAACACAGCCTTGACTTTTGCAAGCAATACGCCGAGCGAATAGGGCTTTTGCACGTAGTCGTCCCCTCCGATATTAAGCGCGATAATCTTGTCGTCGTCGCCGGTGCGCGCGGAAATGAATATGATGGGAATATCCGTGCTTTCTCTCAGCTCCTTGCATAAGTCAAAGCCGCTGCCGTCGCCCAAGTTAATATCAAGCAATATGAGCTGCGCGGAGTTATCTCTTATAAATGCGCGGCAATCCTCCACGCTATACGCTGTAGCCGTACTCACGCCGAATAAGTTGAAGTATTCTGCCGTGCTGTCTGCAAGCACTGCTTCGTCATCGATGATAAGGCAATTATATTTCATAACTACTACCCTATGGATTATACATACTTTACTGCAAGTTTAGCTACCGCGTTAACTATATTTCACAGCTACTACGCTATAGATTATACATACTTGATTACAAGTTTAGCTATCGCGTTAAATATATTTCACAGCTACTACGCTATAGATTATACATACTTGATTGCAAGTTGAGCTGCCGCGATAATTATATTTAACAGCTGCTGTACTATAGATTATACCGCAGTAATAATAATAAATCTTTAACGATTCCTTAAATTTACAGCGGCGCATAGATATAAAGCTCTCGGACAGTATCCGAGAGCTTTACTTTATCACATAAAACGCAAATCGATAGCGCGGCTATCTATTGCCCTGCCTTTGACTTGCATAGGCATTAATTGAGCTTGCTGCACTCTGCCCAGTCGCTTTCGTTATAATATCCGTGTCCGAGCGCCTTGACCTTGACGGACAGTACGGTACCGATATCGTCGATACTGAACGTATGCGAAGTAAGAGACGTGGTTACCGTCTGAACGCATTCCGTCTCTTCACTGTCGAGATATCTCACCTGCACTTCGTACATGATGCAGTTGTCGCCCTTGGACCAGCTGACGGCGAGATTGTTGCCCGTAATGCTGTAATTGGCGGAAGGCGAAGTGAGCTTAGAGCGGATAATAACGCTCGCCATAGCGCGCTGAGAAGTGAATATCTGCTCGTTGTTGCTACAAGCCTCGATATAGACCACTACGCTGCCGACGCGGCCTTGCAATGCTTCGGTTATCGATGCGCCGCCGTTGTTGATAGCGTCTTCCTGCGAGCATACGATTACCTTATCGCCGATATATATATTGTAATAATCCGCAAAGGACACCGTCTCGAACTTAAGCGAGTATGCTCCGTTGTCATTATTGACAAATACCTTATCGGGAGTCTCCAAAGTGAAGGTATAGTCGTACTCTACCGTGGTATAGTCGCTGTCGATAAAGTATCTGCTGTCGGCACCGAGCGCATCGATGTCATACTTGCCGTCCGCTCCGATAGCAAAGTTGCCCTTGGACTTGACCGAAACGCTGTATCTGCCGGGGGTGGTGATATAGCCTGTAATATCGCACTTGGTATCGGCAACTTCAAAAGGCTCTATATCATTGATTTTAACAATATATACGCCGCTGCCGTATACGCTGGCGACGTTGAGCTCGGAGTCGTTGCCCTCTCTTATTACATTAACGCTCGCAGGCGCCTCGAGCTGCTCGATATAGAACATATTGCCTACATTCTCAATCTTGCCCGCTTCCGCGTCCTTGCTCACGAACAAGCCGAGCTTGGACATACCCGAAAACTCTGCGCACTTATAATTCTTGAGCGCAAGCACGCCGCTGCCGCCCTTGACGCTGTCCGCCTTGCCGCCGTCGAGTACGACGTAGGAATAGGCGTCGGCATCGATCGCTATCGCGCTGCCGCTGACGCTGACATATCCGCCCTGCTCGGCAGATATAGCTACCTGAGATACGCCGCTGACATCCGCCCAGCCGCCGCGAGCATATACCTTAGCGTCGCCGCTGCCGCTGAGAGTGCCGCCGAATATCGCGTGAGACGTCCCGCCTACGACTTCGAACGCGCCGCCCAAAGACATAAATCTGTTGCTTGCAAACTTAGCCGCGTTGACGCTGGCACCGTTGATATAGGCGTCGCACTCCAAGATAACGCTGCCCGTAGGCGCATTAATCACCAGATTGCCTGCAGTCAAGCTGCCCTTATCGCTGTAGCCGGACTTACCCTTCTTAGTGCCTATAGTCATGCTACCTTCTGCGGCGTTGATTGTCAAAGTGCCGTTGACTTGCAGACTATGCTTATTGAGGTCGATATCTATCAAGCCCGAAAGCGTTGCGTCGCCGTCGATAACGATATCTTTCTTAAGATAAACGTATTTTTTGGTATTGGACGACCAGTCTACAGACAAAAACTGCTCTGCATTAGATACGAAAATCTTATCTTTTACATAAAACACTACCGGAACGATAATGGCAACCAGTATCGCCGCTATGAGTACGGCGGCAATCACCGCTATCACGATTTTCTTCTTCTTAGGCATGGGCTCGCGCTGCTTTCCGCGTCTGCCTCGCCTCTCGCCATCGTCGACGTCGGATATCGCAGTTTCGCCGTCGTTGATAACTCTCAGCGACTTGTCCTGCTCGCCTTCTGCCTCATTCTCTCCGCCCGACTCTTTCTCGTCGCCGTCCGCGCCTTCCGATTGGCTGTCGTCGTAACTATTATCTCCGCCGGCCTCGGTATCGATTGCGTCGGTATCGAGTAACCGAGAATCTACTTCGCTATCTTGCGCTCCGCCGACATTGGGATTGAGAATATCGCTTGTCTTAGCAACGTCCGTATCGGACTGAGACTGCGACTGCTCCTCTTGCTCGGGCGATTGCTGCCCTTTCTCTAAATCGTCATTCCAATTATCCATAATTACCTACCTTGAAGAAAATGCTTAGCCAGCTTTTCTCCCGATTCATATATTATTCCGCTTGCTAAAGCGTTGGATTCGTTATACTGCTTGCCCTTATTGCAATCGCCCTTCCTATAAATGATGTAAGGAACGGGATCGCTTACGTGTGTCTTGAGAGCTATCGGAGTGGGGTGGTCGGGCGCAATCAATATGCTGTAGTCCTCGCCGCTCTTATCCAGCTCTTCCTTAATATACTTGACGACTATCTTGTCGATAAGCTCTATAGAGAGTATCTTGTGCTCGATATCGCCCTGATGTCCGCACTCGTCGGGAGCTTCCATATGGACGTAAATATAGTCCAGACCGCCCTTGAGCGCGTCTACGGCAGCCTTGGCCTTGCCGATAAAATTGGTCTCGTACGTGCCTGTCGCGCCTTGCACCTCTATCACCTGCATGCCCGCGCCTCTGCCTATGCCTTGGACAAGGTCTACAGCGGATATGACGCCGCCTTTCAGCCCCCACTTGCTCTCAAACGGCTCGAGCGCGGGACGCGTACCCTCTCCCCACAGCCATATCGAATTGGCGGGACGCTTGCCCATGGCCACCCTGCGCTTATTGACGGGGTGATTGCTAAGCAGCGTATACGACTTGCGCATAAGCTCGAGCATCTGCTCCCCGTACAATCCCGTAGGTAAATGACCTTTCACCGGCTTATCCGATATATCGTGAGGCGGCGTATAGCAAGTGCCTATAGCGGCATGGTGCAGTATCATACAATGACGGTAACTGACGCCCGCCTTGAAAAATCTGCCCTCGCTGCCCAAATTGTCTTGAATATAGGCAATGAGCTCGCTAGCCTCTTCCGTGCTAATCTCGCCCGCGCTGTAGTCCAACATCGTCTTATCTTCATACTCAGGCTCATCGGAGAGCGTAACCAGATTGCACCGTACCGCAACGTCGTCGTCCGCCATTGCTATGCCCATGTTGAGAGCTTCGAGAGGCGAACGCCCCGTATAACACTTGAGCGGATCGTAACCCATGACAGCAAGATTGGCAACGTCGCTGCCGGGCTTGAGAGTATCGGGGACGGTCTTGACAAGTCCCGTCTCTCCTGCAATGCACAAAGCGTCGATATTGGGCTTGCTCGCAACGTCCAAAGGCGTCTTGCCGCCAAGACTTGCTATAGGATAGTCAGCCATACCGTCGCCCAAAATAACAGCATATTTCATAGCTAAACTCCACTAATTTTCTTTATTTTTTATATAATATGCCTTTTGTAATAAATTGTCAACGCTTTAGAGCAAACGACAGTATTATTGCCAATAATATAGAATATAATTTAGCATGCTACTGTGGTTTGAATATTTATTACTGTTTTTCTTGGGCACGTGCGCTCTTTTGACGATATGCTATATATTCGGGTGCAAAAAGCATACAGTGGCAATTCTATGCGTCAACTCCGCTATCGGAGGACTAGCGACTCTCATCCCTCTTGCCTGCTCTATTGCCGTGCCCACGTGGGCGATGCCGCTGGGCGGATTGATAGGTATACCTGTTGCTCTAATATACTTCTTTATCTGATTTATATAAAATTTTATTTTATATAAAAAATTATTTTTCGGACTTATATTGTGCTATATTGATAGCATAATGCAAAGATTGTATATGTATCTTTTATGCACTAACGCGATAGAGTTGTTGTAATTAAGACAATACCGAAAAATTTATTTACGCGCCGAGATGCGGATATATGGCAATTTATCTTCCGCTATTGAATTTATGTAGAAAATATAGTAGAATAGTAACAAGAGGTAATTATTATGAAACGCAACGGAATGTGCCCAATATGTTGGATAAAAAAGGCCTTCATGCCTAAAAAGAGTATATCCGACACTCCGTATTCTCAGCCGTACGACAACGGCGCGGCATTGACTCCGCCTATGGGGTGGTCGAGTTGGAATACTTTCAGAAACAATATCGATGAAGAATTGATTAAAGAAACCGCCCGCGCCATGGCGGACAGCGGACTGCTTGAGGCAGGATATAAGTATCTCAATCTCGATGACTGCTGGCACTCTTCCATGCGAGATGAAGAAGGCAGATTGCAAGGAGACTTAACCCGCTTCCCTCGCGGCATAAAGTCCCTTGTGCAAGAGCTTAACGCTATGGGGATAAAGGTAGGCATATACTCCAGCAACGGCGTGTATACTTGCGAGGACTTGCCTGCAAGCCTCGGCAGAGAGCGTCTTGACGCAATGACATTCGCCGACTGGGGAGTCGAGTTCTTCAAATACGATTATTGCCACAACAAGCAAATAGCAAGGTATGCTCCGCTGATTGAAAGTTTGCACATCGCCCCCGTAGGAGATAAAGACATCTTATCGCTGCCCGCTACCGACGCGCTGCTGTATGGCAATGCTAAGCTGATGTCCAACTCTAAGCTCCCCTGCGGGCATTAT
Organism: uncultured Clostridia bacterium; assembly: GCA_947175555.1. Lineage (GTDB taxonomy): Bacteria > Bacillota > Clostridia > Christensenellales > UBA3700 > Alloclostridium. Next base: position 19,228 of record CAMWNK010000031.1, read on the forward strand.
ATATCCGGACTGGACGCAGGCGGCGGAAAGGCGGAATTCAAGAACGTATACGTCCCCGAGGACGGCGAATACGCCTTGACGATACGAATATTCAAAAAGGGACGTTATGACAAGTTTTTGATAGCTCAAGTAAATGGCGAGGAATACCGCTTTGAAGTTCCGCCGCAGTTCCCTTGGCAGGTAACAGCGAGATTCCAGCAGATAGTCAAACTCAAAAAGGGCGTAAACACCGTTACACTGTTCAATCCCGTAG
>CAMWNK010000032.1 GCA_947175555.1 uncultured Clostridia bacterium
ATGCAGAGGTAGACGGGGAGACACAGCACAGATTTATGATGCCCCTGCCTATAGGCACGGAAAAGACACCCGTAGCAATACCTGCGCTCCCTACCGACGGCAGTAAGACAGTATACTACAACGGTACTCAGCGCGAATTTACAGCAGACGCTATTGTAGAGCTGTTTGGGCTTACAGGCTTTAACTCCGATTATATGGAGATAGTAAGCGATATTACAGGCGCGACCAATGCAGGCGAGTATAAGATTAAGATACATCTTACAAGCGGACTGTACTGTTGGGACAACGGAGACGGCACGACCTCTATGGACGATATAGAGCTTACGCTGACGATAGCTAAGGCTCAGCTTCCTTCCGAGTGGAGCAATAGCGGCAGTCTGCCTACGATAGATATCCCCGAGGAGCTCGCAGGCTGTCTTAACAATAATGCTTTCAACTACACTTACACGGACGAGGACGGCAATACGGTATCAGCGTCCGAGATGGTAGCGGGCAAGAAGTATAACGTAAAGGCAACTCTCAAGGACGAGTATGCGGGCAACTTCGAGTTTGTAGACAGCGAGGGCAACGTATTGCCCGACGCCACGGCGAGCACGTCGCACGAGTTTGATTACAGCGGCAACGGCGGCAGCAGTGGCAATAATAGCGGCAACGGCGTTACGGATAGCGATTGGTATAGGAAGCTACTCATAGGCTTGACTATAGTCGTATCTGTTATGACGCTCATCATATTGCTGATAGTGATTATGTTTGCGCTGTACATCAGTCGCGAGGGCAAGAGGAACAGACTGATTGACGACTTGGCAGAGGAGATAAGACAGAGGAGAAGCAATAAGCAATAACGTAATGCCGCAGTATGGCATATGACTTGAGTATATTATGCGACGTCCGTATGCCCGTAGGGCGGCACCCAATATGCGGCATGATTAATATACAATAATCAACAGTAGGCGATAGGCGTATAAGTCTGTCGCCTTTTGCTTTGCTACCGCGCGCGTTTATTATAATGCGCAGGCAGAATATGGAGCGTTTATTATATGGAGCGTTTATTATAAGGCGCGTTTATTATAAGGCGTGTTCACTATAAGGCGTGTTTACTGTGAGGCGTGTTTACTGTGAGGCGTGTTTACTGTGAGGCGCGGCTGAGATATATCGGCTCTGTCGGCTGCGACATACTTTGCCTTAATAATCACGTACTATATGCGTAAATTGATAAAAATATAGCGCAACAATCTGGATTTAGATATAGCGTATATGATACAATTATATGCAAGGGAGAGTAATATGAGATATAAGATAGATAAGAGCAAGTATTGCAATTTCAAGATTTATGAAGAAAATAAGCTGCCCGAGCGCGCTTATTTTATCCCATTTTCCTGCGCGGACAAGGCTAAGGATAGCAATATGTTTAAGGAGCGTTACAACTCCGACAGGGTGGATATACTCAGCGGCGCGTGGGAATTTATCTATTACTCGCAGTGCTCGGATATGCCTGCGGACTTGGATACGTCCAAGATTAAGTTTTCCGCTATCGACGTGCCGTCTACGTGGCAGCGCAGGGGCTATGATCAGATAGCGTATATCAATACTCGCTACGCTTTTCCCAAGCATCCTCCTCGCATACCCAAGGATATTCCCGTTGCGGTGTACCGTCGCAGCTTTGCCGTGGACGACGCGGGATACGGACGCGTGCTCACTTTCTTGGGCGCGGCGGGCGCGTTGTACGTGTACATCAACGGCAAGTACGTCGGCTACAGCGAGGGCAGTCATAACAGTGCGGAGTTCGATATCACGCCTTACGTAGCGGTGGGCGACAACGAGTTGCTCGTCGTGCTGTATAAGTGGAGTAACGGCACTTATCTCGAGTGTCAGGATATGTTCAGAGAGAACGGGCTTTTCCGCGACGTATATATTACGCGGCGCGGCGCGGCGTATCTGGACGACTGCCTGCTGCGCCCCAAGCACGAGGGCGGCGGTGTTTACTCGCTTGACGTGCAGCTGAGCGGCAAGTTCGCAAGGGCTGAGGTCGTCGTAGGCGATGACAGCGGAGAGCTTGCCCGTATCGATACAAAGAGCGGGAATGCCGCTATCAATGCGCTGCATCCGATAGAGTGGAATGCGGAAGCACCTCATACCTATATCGCCGAGATTACGCTGTATGACGGCGACGGTAAGGCTTGCGAATATATAAGGCAAATTATAGGCTTTAAGCATATAGAGATAGCGGGCGAGGTTTACCTTTTTAACGGCAGACCTATCAAGATGCTCGGCGTCAATCATCACGATACGCACCCCGTCAACGGCTATTGCATGACTTTAGACGAGATTGAGCGCGACGTCAGGCTCATGAAGGAATATAATTGCAATACCGTGCGCATGTCGCACTATCCGCCCGATCCCGCCATGCTCAATATGTGCGATATCTACGGACTGTACGTCATTGACGAGGCGGATATCGAGACGCACGGATTTTACGCCGTGCCTTACACGACTTACAATCCCAATCGCCTGAGCAACGATATGCGCTGGGCGGCGCATTACCTCGACAGGGTAAAGCGCATGTACGGCAGGGATAAGAATCATCCCAGTATAGCCATGTGGTCGCTTGGCAACGAGTCGGGCGGCTATAAGTGTCAGGACGTGTGTTACGAATATCTGCGCGGCGTGGATGCGGGCGTGCCCGTGCATTACGAGGGCGTAATCCGCAGCAAGCGTTGGGCTTACGACGTTGTGTCGCATATGTACGCTCATCACTCGCTCATGCGCGCCATAGCAGACGGCAGCGCGGACGAGAAGTATAAGGGCAAGCCCTTCTTTCAGTGCGAGTATGCTCACGCCATGGGCGTAGGTCCCGGCGGTCTGGACGAGTATGTAAAGCTCTTTTATTCTTCGCCGCAATTCCTCGGCGGCTGTATATGGGAGTGGGCCGACCACGCCGTATACGATCCCGAGCATAAATACGCCTATACTTACGGCGGCGACCACCGCGAGAAGATTCACGACGGCAACTTCTGCGTGGACGGTCTGTTCTATCCCGACAGGCAGCCCTCGAGCGGCGCGCTCGAGATGAAGGCCTGCTACCGTCCCGTGCGCTGCGAGTATAAGGAGAGGGGAGTGTATACTATCACCAATATGCGCACCTTCCTCTCTACCGCCGATATCACTATCGATTGGAAGTTGTACAACGGCGGATACGAAGTCGCATCGGGGACTTACGACGGCGTTATCGAGGCAGGCGAGAGCGTGGACTTTGCGCCCTCTGCGTCTGTAAGCCTCGATAAGAACAGCGATATCTATATCGACTTTATTTATACGTCGAAAAACGACGGCAGTGAGATTGCCCGCGAGCAGATAATCTATACCGCTCATATTGACGCGGAGCCCGATGTGGAAATCACGCCTTTTAAGAAGTCGGGCAGATTCTTCGTCGCGTCGGCAAGCGGCGGAGATATCAAAATCAATAGGCGCAGCGGCGAGCTGTGCAGCTATGTGTGCGGCGGCAGACAGCTCATCAATACACACCCTTACGACGGCTATTTCGGATTTGTCCCCCATATCTATCGCGGCGTTATCGATAATGATAGGTTCGTCAAGATGGGGTGGGAAGTGCTTGGATTGCACAGCGCGCACCCCGTGATGTGCCGTTGCTCGCTGTCGGGCGGCGCGGTGATTGTGAGATACAATATCGTAACTCGCGGCATATTTATTCTGGCAAGAGTCAAGGTCGTGTATAGGCTTAAGGGCGACGAGCTGATTGTGGAGACTTCGCTGTCTAAGGTCAATCCTTTCTTTGCGTCTATTCCTTGTTTCGGTCTCGGTATGGAAGTATCCAATATCTTTACGCATGCCGATTACTACGGCAGAGGAGAGAGCGAGAGCCTGTCAGACTTCAACGCTCACGCGCCGATAGGCAGATACAGCGTCAAGGTGGACGAGATGACGCATAAGTACATCAAGCCGCAGGACGCAGGCAATCGCAGCGACGTACGCAGTATTACGTTCAGCGGCAGCGCGTGCGCGTTCACCGTGCGCGCTTTCGATAAGCCTATCAACGTCAAGGCTACTCGTTATACGCCGTTGCAGCTTGCTAAGGCGGGACACATCGAGGATATTCCCGATGCGGATACGCTTTATATCGGCGTAGACGGCTTCGTGCGCGGAGCGGGCAGCAACAGTTGCGGTCCTATACCTTTGCCCGAGCATTTGGTCAAGCCCAAGTACGGCGAGCCGCTTAAGTATAAGTTCGGCATCAAGTTCGAGACTAAGCAATAATAATCCGCACACTTAAGTCGGCACAATACCTTTCAAGAGATAAGTACCTATTTAGTCGATTATTCCGTGATACGCCTGCGCATATGGCGAATATTAGGCGGACTATATTAGCAGTAATATGAATAAGTAAGCCGCTTATATTGACGGCTGAGGAAAGGGAAATTATCCGATATCAGGATAGTTTCCTCTTTTTTTATCGCGCGTTAATTGCTATGTAAGATAATGAAATGCGCAAGTTTATCTCTTAAAAGCTCGCGCCACAGCTCGCAATTATTTGTATATAATAATGTGAGTAGTAGATTGAAAAATTAATTATGGCTGTATTAATACTGTATTAAGACTTATTACATGTAATCACTGCGCATATGGCGAATATTAGGCGGATTATAATTACTCTTAATATAAATAAGCAAGCCGCTTATATTGACGGCTGAGGAAAGGGAAATTATTCGATATCAGGATAGTTTCCTCGCTTTTTAACGCGCGATAATTGCTATGTAAGATAATGAAATGCGCAAATTTATCTCTTAAAAGCTCGCGCCACAGCTTGTAATTATTTGTATATAAAATAAGGTGAGTAGTAGATTGAAAAAATTAATTAAGGCTGTATATATCTATATTTTTATATTGCTTATCCCAAGATTGCTTATCCCAAGATTGACTATCATTATATAAAAAATAAGGCACAGTATTACCTGTGCCCATATTTTGAAAACTTAAGATACTTTTATGTATCGATAATAGACGTAAGGCTGCGCCTATACCCGATATCCTTAAAATGCTCTTACTTTCTTCACGCCCTTAAGAGATTCAACAGCGTCTAAGCAGTCTAAGCTATTTACGTCGGCTATCACATACAGTACGTTGCCGCGGGTAGCGGATGCTATGCCCGTGAGCTTATCGCCGATTGCCGCAGTGATATCGGCAATGCTTGCGCCGTCTGCAAGTACCGTGATGCGGTGCGCGCCCGCTCTTGCAGCTTTAACGCAAGGCAGATTGACAGAGTTGACAATATTGCCGTTTTCGATAAAGTCCTTGAGCTGGTGTGCCGCCATAACAGCGCAGTTGTCTTCCGCCTCGGGAGTTGACGCGCCGAGGTGAGGGATGGTGATGATGTTGTCCTTGCCAATGATATTGTTGTTGGGCAGGTCGGTAACATAGCGTCCTACCTTGCCGCTTGCGGTAGCGTCGATGATGTCGCTATCGTTTACGAGGTCGCCTCTTGCGCAGTTGATAATTACTACGCCGTCTTTCATGAGGGCGATGGTCTCTTTATTAATGCTGTTTTTGGTCTGAGGGGTGGAAGGCACGTGCAGAGTGATAAAGTCGCATTTGCTATACACGTCCTTAATGTCGCTTGTGATAGCTATGCGGCTATCCATTGCGTCAGCAGCATCCTTGGACAGATAGGGATCGTAGCCTATTACGCTCATGCCTAAGGCTATAGCGGCGTCTGCAACCAGTCTGCCGATTGCGCCCATGCCGACGATGCCCAGCGCCTTGCCCGATATCTCTTGCCCGATAAAGGCTTTCTTGCCTTTTTCCACAGCCTTGGCTACGTCCTCGCCGCCGAGGGACTGAGTCCAGTTGATGCCGCGGACTATCTTGCGCGAGCCTATTATCATAGCGCCTATTACCAGCTCTTTTACCGCGTTGGCATTAGCCCCGGGGGTATTGAATACGCATATACCCTTGTCCGTCATTACGTCAAGAGGTATGTTATTGACGCCCGCGCCCGCCCTAGCAACGGCAATTACGCTTGCAGGCACTTCGTACTCGTGCATGCTGAAGCTGCGCAGTATTATTGCTTCGGGAGAAGATGAGCTGTCGGTAACGTTGTACTTATCGGACGCAAGTATCTCGCTTACTTTGGGAGATATTGCGTTTAATTTCAATATATCAATCATTGTCCTACCTCAATCAGCCGTTCTTTTTCTCAAACTCTTTCATGAAGGTGATGAGAGCCTCGATACCTTCTACAGGCATAGCGTTATAGATAGACGCTCTCATGCCGCCCACGAGTCTATGACCTTTGATAGATACAAAGCCTTCCTTGCCAGCTTCCTTGACGAAAAGCGCGTCGAGGTCGGCGTTGGGGGTGGTGAAAGGTACGTTCATCATGGAGCGGTCCTCTTTATTGACCTTGTTGGTATAGAAGGATGAGCCGTCGATATAGTTATACAGCAATCCCGCCTTGTGCTCGTTGATCTTTTGGATAGCGGGTACGCCGCCTATCTTCTTGAGGTAGCGGAGATTGAGCATTGCCATATAGATTGCAAAGCAAGGAGGAGTATTATAAAGGCTGTTGTTTTCCGCCATTACTTTCCAGCTGAGCATTGTGGGACAGAAAGACATAGGCTCTTTGATGAGGTCCTTACGCACTATCACAATGGTGAGACCTGCGGGCGCAAGATTTTTCTGCGCTCCTGCGTACAGCACGCCGTACTTGTTGACGTCAATGGTCTCGCTGAGTATGTTGGACGATATGTCCGCAACCAGCGTCGTCTTGACCTCGGGCAGCTTAGTGAATCTGGTGCCGAATATTGTATTGTTCTGGCATATGTACAGATAGTCTGTATCATCGCGCACGTCAAGCTGCTTGGGGATATACGTGAATGTGTCGGGCTCGGAAGTGCCTGCTACGTGTATGTCGCCGTACTTTTTAGCTTCCTGATAAGCCTTCTTTGCAAAGTTGCCCGTTACTACGTAATCGGCCTTGCCGGTAGAGAGCAAATTCATGGGGATAGCCGCAAACTGAGTCGAGGCGCCGCCTTGCACGAATAACACTTCATAATTATCGGAAATACCCATCAGCTCGCGCACAAGAGCGATGCACTCGTTGTGAATAGCGTCAAAAGGCTTGCTGCGATGGCTCATTTCCGTTACGGACATTCCGCATCCGGCGTAGTCGATAAACTCCGCCTTGGCTTGTTCGAGAACTTCGAGCGGGAGCATGGAAGGGCCCGCCGAGAAATTGTAAACTCTCATACCTATCTCCTAAAAGTAATTATATTTAGATAAAGTATTAATATTATAAGACTTTGCGCGGTATAAAAGCAAGGATATTAATGGGGTAATTAACATGGGGACAAATTATGTAAAAGCTATGGGTGGTATTCTAGTATAACGAGGGGAAACGCGTAGCCAGTATGCGTAAGCATACGATTTGCGTTTAAGCGGTGCCCCTCGTTATTCCTTACAGAATAATATCTTCCTTTATACATAAGATAATAGCATATAAGGAGATAAAGTTATGAAAGCCGTAATTATGGCGGGCGGATTTGGCAGCAGATTGCGCCCTCTGACAGATAAACTTCCTAAGCCTATGATGCCTATTATCGATAAGCCCATACTGCATTATATTGTAGATAGGCTGGTGGCGGGCGGAATAAAAGATATTGCAATGACACTCGGATATATGCCCGAGAGCATAATATCCTACTTCGGCGACGGCTCTGCATACGGGGCAAAGATAAGGTACTTTATAGAAGATAAGCCCCTTGGCACTGCGGGCGGCGTAAAAAATGCGTCCAAGTTCATTGACGGGACTTTTCTTGTTATCAGCGGCGATGCTTTTACCACAATAGATATTAACGAAATGCACGCCTTCCATATCGCGCGCAAGGCTAAGATAACTATGGCGGTTAAAGAGGTGGAGAATCCTCACGGCTACGGAGAGGTGGAGACGGATAGCAGCGGCAAGGTGCTTGCCTTTAGAGAAAAGCCCAAAGTCTACACCAGTAAACTTATCAATATGGGGATTTATATAATGGAGAGAGAGGTGCTCGATATGATACCTCGCGGCAAATACGACTTTTCCAATCAGTTGTTCCCGAGATTGCTCGGAGATATATACTCATATAAGAGCGATTGCTATTGGTCGGATATAGGCACGCTGCCCAGCTATTACGCCACCAATATGGACGTTGCGGCAGCTCCCGCGATGTTCGGATATAACATCTAATTATGTATATTATGTGCACCAAAGTATAATAATCGACATATAAGACATATTTTTATTTATGATACAATTATTAAATGCGCCTGCAATCTTATTTGTAGGCGTATTATTTTATATGTATATTTTACGCACTTATAGTTATTTTAATATATTAATTCGCCTATGGTGGCGCTTTCTTGCCTTAAATGATTATTAGTTGATACCGCATTGCAACTACCTTGCTTGATTGAGTGCAGTTCATATTCTTTATTGCTTGCGGCAATGGTAGAATATAGCGTAATCGCGCCTTAAAATCGGTAATTATTCCATAATACGACGCAATATTGCATTATTTTCGATATAATCGCTTAGCAGTAACTATTGCATTGATTATCGGTATGCTTGATTAATAATAATATTTAATATATAATTTAATAGTATTTATGTTTACATCGGAGGACATAGTGGCAGATAGAATTAAAGACAAAAACAAGGACAAAGAGCGCAAGGACAAGGGCGTTCAAGTAGCATTTCTCGGCGGCGTAGGCGAGATAGGCAAGAATATGACGTTGCTCGAGTATCAAAACGATATGCTTATCATCGATTGCGGCTCGTCTTTTCCTACGGCGGACACCCCCGGCGTAGATAAGATAATACCCGACTTCACCTATGTTGCGGACAATGCCGACAAGGTGCGCGGACTCGTTATCACGCACGGACATGAGGACCATATAGGCGCAGTGCCTTATCTTATGTCCAAGATACCCAATCTCAAGATTTACGCAAGCGACTTGGCAGCCGCCCTAATATTGCATAAAGTGAGAGAGCGCAGGCTTCCCGAGCCTAAGATAATCACTGTAAGCGGCGGGGACAGGGTGAGAGTAGGCTCGAGCTTCGAGGTGGAGTTCATAAAGGTCTCGCACAGTATATCGGGCGCGTTTGCGCTGTGTATTAACACGCCTGCGGGCAGGATATTCCATACCGGAGATTACAAGATAGATTATACCCCTATCGACAATCAGGTGATGGACCTCACACGCATTGCGGAAATCGGAGACGCGGGCGTAACGTTGATGCTGGGCGAGAGCACTAACGTGGAAAAGAGGGGCACCACGATATCAGAGCGCAAGGTCGTAGAGACTATCGAGAGGATATTCATTAATAATCCCGACGATAGGATTATCATCGCGACGTTTGCGTCCAACGTCAACCGCCTGCAACAGATAATCAATATATGCGAGAGGCACAATCGCAAGGTGGTGGTCAACGGCAGGAGCATGATAAACGTCTTGCAGATGGCTACCGAGCTTGGGATAATCAATATCAAGGACGGCACGCTCATTCAGCCCGAGGAGCTCAGGAAGTATCCCAAGAATCAGATATGTATCATAGCTACGGGCTCGCAGGGCGAACCTATGAGCGCGCTCACGCGTATGGCGTCGGGCGACGACAAGTTGCAAGTAGGTCCTAACGACATCGTTGTCATCTCCTCTCAGCCTATCCCCGGGAATGAGAAGTTGGTATATACGGTAATCAACAATCTGTATAGGTGCGGCGCGAAGGTAATGTACGGCACGCTCGAGGACTTGCACGTGTCGGGACATGCCTGTCAGGAAGAGCTCAAGCTGATGCTTACGCTAATTAAGCCCAAGTTTTTCATACCTGTACACGGCGAGTACAGACATCTGCGTCAGCATGAGGAGATGGCGGTGGGCATTGGCGTCAAGCCAAGCAATATCGCCATAGCCGAGATAGGCTCGAGGTTTAAGCTGACGAGAAATTCGCTCAAGCCCGCGTGCGCGATTGAAGCAGGCAACGTATATGTGGACGGACTTACCGACGTGGATAGCGAAATCCTCATGGACAGAAAGCTGCTCAGCAACGAGGGCATACTGATGCTGCTAATCACAATCAATCTTGCCGATTCTACCATGAACGCGCCGCCCGAGATAATAGCGCGAGGCGTGCAGGTGGACGAGACTGCGATAGAGGAGATGAGGGAGTCGGTTGCCGAACTGCTCAGCAGTAAGCCGTATAAGAGCGCGGATGACAGAGCCAACTTCAAGCGCAAGGTAAAAAGGGTGCTAAGCAGATATATGGACTGCAAGTTTAGGCAAAAGCCCATGATTTTGCCTATGATTATAGAGCTGTGAGCACTGCCCATTACACGCGTCTTGCAATGGCGCGCGGCTATCGGACGGCGTCGCGGCATTACGCGTGCAAGAGGTGAGACGATGAGCGGTAAGATTGCCGAGCAGGCGTGGGAGATACTCGAGGGAGTGCGTAGGCGCAGCGTCAGCCCGTACGTGCCCGTTGTGCGCAGCGATTCGCTTAAGATATTGCTCGACACCGCCGCCTCGATCGCTCCGAGCAGGATATTGGAGATAGGCACGGCAGTGGGGTACTCGTCCTCTCTGCTTGCGCTGATGTGCGAGGGCGCGATAGTGGACACCGTGGATATCGACGCTGATAGAATGGATCTAGCAAGGCAGCTATGGACTACGCTCGGCGTAGATGGCAGGATATGCTCTTACTTGGGCGACGTACGCGAGGTAATAGATGAGATAATCGAGGGCAAGAGATACGAATTAGTCTTTATGGACGGCCCTAAGAGTGCATATTTACCGCTGCTCAAGAAGATATTGCCGCATATGAGCGCGGGCGGCGCGATAGTATCGGACAACGTGGGATACTTGAATTTAGTAAAGGGAGACGCATATCCTCCGCACAAGCACAGGACGATAGTGCGCAATATGAGGCAGTATCTCGAATACGTACAGGGCAACGGAATGGATACGGCGATTTATTACGAATTGGGAGACGGCATAGCCGTGAGCAGGATATTATGATTGAATTGCTTGCCCCTGCGGGCGATTTTGACAGACTTAAAAGCGCAGTGCATTTCGGCGCGGACGCCGTATATATCGGCGGAGCTAAATATTCGTTGCGCGCGGGTGCGAAAGGCGCCGACGGCGAGCAGCTTGCTTTAGCCGTGGACTACTGTCATAGCCGAGGCAAGAAGCTGTACGTTGCGGTCAATATATTCGCAGACGACGACGATATAGCGGGTATGCGCGACTACTTAATATCTCTGCATAGCGCGGGCGTGGACGCAATCATAGTGTCCGACGCGGGCATAATTTCGCTTGCTCGCAAGTATGTTCCCGACTTAGAGCTGCACCTTTCCACTCAAGCCAATACCACCAACTCGGGCAGCGCAAGGTTTTGGGCGGATATGGGCATAAAGCGCATAGTAACCGCAAGGGAGATGTCTATCGACGGCATCAAGCGTATGCGCGACGCTTTGCGCGGCGATGCGCAGATAGAGTGCTTCGTGCACGGGGCTATGTGTATATCGTATAGCGGCAGATGTCTATTGTCCGACTATTTTACGGGCAGGAGAGCGAATAAGGGAGAGTGCGTACAGGCGTGCAGATGGGAGTATACTATCGGCGCGGGCAGAGGGGACGCGCCGCTTACTATAGGGCAGGAGGATAGAGGCAGCTACATACTCAACAGCAAGGATATGTGTATGTTGCCCTATCTCGATAGCCTTGCTAAGGCGGGTGTCGATTCCTTTAAGATAGAAGGCAGGATGAAGACGCAATATTACGTCGCGTCCGCCGTCAGCGCATACAGGGCAGGAATAGACGCACTTTCTAAGGGCGACTACGCGCCGCCGAGCTATGCGCTGGAGGAAGTGTATAAGCACAGCCACAGGCAGTACTGTACTGGCTTTTACTTTAAGGACAGGGGCGAGCAATGCCTTGAGTCGTCCAAGCCCGAGACCTCTTACGACTTCATAGCCGAGGTCAAGGGACGGCGCGGCGATTTGCTTGAGGTAGAGCAGCGCGGCAGGTTCAAGATAGGCGACACGCTCGAGACCTTGTCGGCAGATTGCGCGTATACTGCCAAGAGCTTTACGGTTACGGATATTAAGGATACGTCGGGCGCGCCCGTTCCCGATGCTAAATACGTATGTCAGCGCATAGTTATTAATTGCCCTTATCCGCTTGCGGACGGGGACATGCTCAGGAGGGCTAAGATATGAGAAGTTGCGTATTGGTGATATATAAGCGCGGTCTTATGGACGGCGCGGCTAAGGCGATTGAGCAAGCCTTTGACGGCAAGAGCGTCGACGTGGTGCTTGCCGACGAGAGGGAGATAGGCGTAATCTCGGGCATTAAGCGCTATATTGCAGCCGTAAGACACGCGCCTATGCTCAGCGGCAGATATCTTGCAAAATACTATAAGAAATACCGCATAAAAAAATATAAAGAGGTATCGAGCGATGACGGCGGTAAGATTGCATTCATCAACGGCATTAAGCAGGCTTTGCACAAGTCCGAAAACGTGCTGTACCGCTTTCATCCCTCTGTAGTAGTCTGTCTCACGTCCAAGTCGCTTGCTCTCATGCTCGCCGCAAGGCGTAATACGGGCTGCGGCGCGATTATATGCAGCGGCATATACGACTTTACTCGCAGCGCGGGACTTACGGATAAGGCGTGCGATAAGTATATGGTTGCCACTCATGCCGTGGCAGCGTCGCTTATGCGCTCGGGCATGAAGGACGGGGATATATACGTTACGGGATTTCCCGTACCCGATAAGTCCATTGACAGAGAGAGCGCTCGCGCTAAGCTGGGCATAGAGGGCGACTTGCCCGCCGTTGCCGTAATAGGCGGCAGATACGGCAATAAGATAATCTCGGAGGCAGCTGCTTGGCTTGCAGGGTATCAAGGCAAGCTCACGGCGGTAGTAATCACTTCCGGCAATCGCGACGCGGAGAAGGCTGTCGCAGCTCTTGGCGACAGCGGCGTCATCGCTCTTAACGGCGAGCAGAATATGTCGGATATATACGCCGCGTGCGATATCGCGCTGATATCTCCCACACCCTTTACTGTGGCGGAGTGCGCAACCAACAATATCCCCGTCGTATTGCTCAAGCCGTGCAACCGTAAGGAGAAGGCGGCATTCAAGTTCCTCACTCACGGCGGCTACTGTCTTGCAGGCGATACTCAGCTCGGCGCGCTCGGAGCGGTGCAAGACCTCATCATGGACGACGCCTTATATATGAAGCGCGCCGCCGCAATAGGCGAGGTGTGCAGTAAGGGCATGTACGACGGCGTAGGCAAGGCGATAGAGACGATGCTTGCTATCGTAGGAGATAAGGACGTATTCGGCAAGAGCGTTGAGGAGCGGGATGTCGACGGCGACGACGCCGAGACAGAGCAGGATAGTAAGGCAGAGCGCGCAGACGGCGAGGCAGATATGGGCGATAAGGAGACGTCGGCAGACGCAGCTGACGCTAAGGACGCTGAAGCGCAAGATAAGCAAGTGTCCGAGGATAAAGGTAATAAGGGCTTTAGATTTTTCCGCAAAAAATAATTTTACAATATTAGGTTGACAATAAGGCGGCATATGGTTGACGATAAGCCCCTTTTGCTGTAAAATAGCGGACATGGACGACAAAATAAGACATGAATCCGACACAGACGGAGTAGAGCAATCACAATCAACTACGCAATTATTCCTCGGCGACAGCGGCAGCTATGACAAGGATATTGCAGACGGTACAATAGCCCCCGACGCAGAGCAAAACGGCACGGTCGAGAGCACCGAGGGAGAGGAGAAGGTATCTCAAGGCGACTTGGATATCGAGGAGCGCAAGCGCATAGCGGCAAGGAGAGCGCGCCGCGGCGCCGCGGAAGCGGTGAAGATAGCTCTGTTCGTCGCGTTGCTTACGGTAGGGTGCAGGATATCTATCCCCATGGTCCCCGTGCCGTTTACGTTGCAGACGTTGTTTACGTGCATGGCAGGCTGCTTTTTATCGCCGCTCAGCGCATTCTTATCGCAGGTGATTTACGTGCTGATGGGACTTATCGGCATACCCGTATTTACGGCAGGCGGCGGATTTGCGTACGTGCTTCAGCCCACGTTCGGATTTTTGCTCTTTATGCCCGCGCTCGCGTGGTCTGTATCCGTGCTTATAAGGCAGAGCAAGCGCATATCCAATAAGCCGCTCAGGATAGCTTACGAGCATACGGTATGTATAGTGCTCGGCTTTATTCATCTCGTGCTGGGTACGCTGTACTATCTTGCGCTTGCCAAGTGGTATCTCCACTCCAACATTACGGTAAGCAAGGCGTTTTACTCATGTTGCGTGATATTCCTGCCGTCCGCTGCCATCAAGGCTATCGTATCCGCCGCGCTGTACGAAGCTCTCGGCAAGAGATTGAAGATAAGGAGTCCGTATACGCAAAAGCAACCGCAAGAAGACGAGGCGGCACAATAATCGATATTGCCTCTTACAGGTTTTCATAAATATATAATGCTTATTACATAGCCGATTGTCCGTAAGATAATCGGCTATATTTTATTACGTAATAATCGGGTGAATATTTTACTGTGTAATAATCGGCTGCTTGCACATAGCTATTCGCTATCTAAAGCGCGCGGTATAGAGCGGAGTAATTGATAATAAGGTATAGTTTTAATAAGTAGCGCGTAATTATCGCGCTTTTTCATTTATTTGCAAATTCGTTGCCTAAGATAGCCATAATGTTATATAATATTAACAATTATGAACAAACCTTTAGTGGCGGTAGTAGGCAAGCCCAACGTGGGCAAGTCGACGCTATTTAACAAGATTACGGGCAAGAAGGTGTCTATCGTAGAAGATACGGCAGGCGTTACCCGCGACAGAGTTTACTGCGACGCAGAGTGGCGCGGCAGGATATTTACACTTATAGATACAGGCGGTCTGGAGATCAACGACGAGGACAGCATGTGGCGGCATATCCGCGCGCAGGCAGATATCGCGGTCGATCTTGCGGACGTAATAGTATTCGTTACCGACGGCAAGGCGGGCATCAGCTCTTCCGATAGAGAAGTTGCGCAGTATCTCCGCTCCAGTGCCAAGCCCATAGTGCTTGCGGTCAATAAGCTGGACGTATATTCTCAGGACAAGCTGTTCGACTTCTACGAGTTCGGATTCGACGAGGTGGTAGGAGTGTCCGCAGAGCAAGGCACTGGCATAGGCGACTTGCTTGACGAGATAGTAACGCGTCTGCCCGAAAAGAGCGAGGCGGAGGACGAGGACGACGGGCTTAAGATAGCCGTTGTGGGTAAGCCCAATGCGGGCAAGAGCTCTATCGTCAATAAGATTTTAGGATACGACAGAGTCATAGTCAGCGACGTTGCAGGCACCACGCGCGACGCTATCGACACCGCTTTTACCGATTCCAAGGGCAGGAAGTTCACGATTATAGATACCGCAGGCATGCGCAAAAAGAGTAACGTGGATAGAGGCGTGGAGCAGTATAGCGTAATACGCGCTTTGGGCGCGGTCAGGCGCGCGGACATATCCCTCATCGTGCTCGACGCGGGCGCAGGCATAAGCGAGCAGGACGTCAAGATATGCGGCTACGTTCACGATAACGGCAAGCCGTCCGTCATCGTCATGAATAAGTGGGACACCGTAGAAAAGGATACCCGCACTATCAACGTGTTCAATAAGAATTTAGAGGGCGAGCTCAAGTTCATGGACTACATGACGCCCGTATACGTATCGGCATTGACGGGGCAGAGGCTGGAGAAGGTCCTCGACCTCGCGTGCGAAGCGTACGAGCAGGCGTCGCGCAGGATTACTACGGGACTGCTCAACGACGTGGTCAGAGACGCGGTGCTTGCAGTAGAGCCCCCTTCCTACAACGGCAAGCGGCTCAAGATACTCTACGTTACGCAAGATAGCGTATGTCCGCCCACGTTTGTCTTTTTCGTCAACGATACAAAACTCACGCACTTCAGCTACAGGCGTTATCTCGAGAATTGTCTGCGCAGGGCGTTCGGCTTTAAGGGCACGCCTATCAAGCTGGTGTTCCGCAGCAGGGACGAGCAAGACATCTGAGCCTTTTGCTTTAGCTAAGGAGTAGATAAAATAAATATCAATAATAATACCGAGAGGTGAATTATGGACTATACATCACTGTCTAAAGAGGAAATCGAAAGACTGCTTTCCGAGCAGAACAGAGTGCTCAAGGAGATAGGCAAGAAGAAGATATCGCTCGATATCTCCAGAGGCAAGCCCTCTCCCGTTCAGCTTGATACCGTCATGCCCTTGCTTGACGTGCTTAGCTCGGACACCGAGTTCCCCAAGCCCGATTACCGCAATTACGGCAATCTCGAGGGCATACCCGAGCTCCGCGCTCTCTTTGCGCAGATACTGGGCGTGGATAAGAGCGAAGTTATCATAGGCGGCAATTCCAGCCTCAATATGATGTACGACACTATTCAGCGCGCAATGCAGTTCGGCATATGCGGCGGCAAGCCTTGGTTCGGACGCAAGATTAAGTTCCTTACTCCCGTCCCCGGCTATGACAGGCACTTCGGCATATGTCAGCACTTCGGCATAGAGATGATCAACGTCCCCATGACGCCTACAGGTCCCAATATGGACCTTGTCGAGCAGCTCGTTGCGGGCGACGACGACATCAAGGGCATATGGTGCGTGCCTAAGTATCAGAACCCTACCGGCATTACTTTCTCGGAAGAGACCGTAAGGCGTCTTGCCACCATGAAGTGCGCAAGCGACTTCAGGATATTCTGGGACAACGCGTACGTAGTGCACGACTTGTACGAGGAGGGCGATACGCTCGCCAACATCATGAGCATAGCTAAAGAAGCGGGCACACAGGACAGGATATATCAGTTCACGTCCACGTCCAAGATTACCTTTGCAGGCGCGGGCGTAGCATGTCTTGCCGCCAGCGAGAACAATATCAAGGACATCGTCTCGCACATGAAGTATCAGACCATAGGCGCTAATAAAATCAATCAGTACGCGCACTTGCTCTATCTCAAGTCCCCCGAGCACGTCAAGGAGCTTATGGCTGCGCACGCCGCGATAATCAGACCTAAGTTCGATAAGTTCATGGAGGTCATGGGCGAGGCTTTCGGCGACGACAGCGGTATTGCAGATTGGACGCATCCCAAGGGCGGATACTTTATATCTCTCAACGTGCTTGCAGGCTGCGCTAAGGAAGTGGGCAGACTGTGCAAGAGCGTAGGTCTTACCATTACCAACGTGGGCGATACATATCCTTACGGCGTTGACGATAAGGACAGCAATATCCGTATCGCGCCCACCTTTACTTCCGACGAGGACCTCGAGGCAGCGTTGCAGATACTGGTATGCTGTATCAAAGTAGCTTGCCTTACAAAGCTATCTAATAAGTAATCAATCTCACTCGCAGCTATAATTGCGGCGTATGCCGCATCAATGCAATAGCAAGACGCGCCTCTCCGATATATCGGGCGGGGCGCGTTGATTATTTATAGATGTTCTTTTGCGCTGTAGAATAGATTATTAATAATTGCCCTGTGCGGCAGCGGCTTATATGCTGCGGCACAGCCTTTTGCTTAAAGATTGTATCTATGCCGCATATCTTAAAGAGCAGAGAATTGACTGTTACGGATAAAGGGCGGATTGATTTTATCCTTTTTTTTATCGCTTTGCCGTAGATAAGTAGTTGATTGCTCTGAAAATATCCGCCGCGTACGTATAAGTATCATGGCGGATATATTATGTTGTCTTATTATGCGCAATATCGAGGGAATAGGCAAGACGATTAATTAATAACGCGTCTAAACGGACATACAATCTTTATTCAATACCAGTCGTGTTTTTCGTTTCTTTCAAGGGCGGCAATCGCGTTCATCTCATCGTCTGTCAAGGAAAAGTGAAATACGGAAATATTTTCCTTTATGTGCTCGGGGTTGGACCAGACGGGGGTGGCCACTAAGCCGCGCTGTAAGTGCCAACGCAGCACCACCTGCGCGCTCGATACGCCGTGCGCTTTAGCGATATTTGCAATCGTTTCGTTGCCGAGTATCTCGCCCGTATGACCGCGTCCGCCCAAGGGATACCACGCCTGCATTACAATGCCGAGCCTGTGCATATAAGGCACGACGGCTTGCTCTTGATAGTAGGGATGTATCTCGTTTTGTATCAGGGCGGGCATGATATTTACTTGCGAGATAAAGTCGTCTATCTCTTCTATATACCAATTAGACAAGCCCGCAGAGCGGATTTTACCTTGCCCGATATACTTTTCTATCGCCTTATACGCCCTCACGTCGTTGCTCCCGGGGTGGTGCAGCAGCATCATATCTATATAACCGATATCAAGTTTATCAAGCGCGTCTTGTATCGCCTTTTCGGGATTGGAATATTGCGCGCCCGGATAAATCTTTGTGATGACGAATATCTCTTCTCGCGCAATTCCGCTTCTGCGTATCGCCTCGCCCACTTCTTTTTCATTGCCGTACATATATGCAGTATCAATCAGACGCACGCCGCTATTTAGCGCGGAGAGTACGGAGTTTACGCACGTCTCGCCATGCAGCGAGTAGGTGCCTATACCCAGTATCGGCATATCGTATCCGCTATTGAGTCTGACAGTGGGCGCGCGTCCGTTTTCGCCGCTGCCCAGGTCGAATGAGGAGACGTCGGATATAAACTTTATATCAAGAGAGTCTATCCAATCGGCTACGGCGCTTTGCGACGTGCCCGAAGAAAATCGTCTGCCCGCAATCCAATTGGCGTTAGGGGCAAGCGCATGCAGATTCTTATCGCTGTTGCCTATACCGCTGCTG
>CAMWNK010000033.1 GCA_947175555.1 uncultured Clostridia bacterium
ATAGTTACCATCACTCCCTCTACCGCCATTAGATCCGTTAGTGCCGCTTTCACCAGTGTCTACTCCGTCTTTTCCGCTTGCACCGCCATAACCGCTTTTTCCATTTCCGCCCGTAAGAGTAATTGATTTACATTCCGCAGTTAATACATCGTTTCCATTTGCATTATATAATGCCATGCTTGGAGTAGCAAGGTTAGCAAGAGAAGGTTCATCTCCGCCTTTTATTGAAAACGACTCTCCCAAGAATGAAATATTCCTGCACACGATTGCATGTTGGGCATTGTAATTAGATGCTTCACCGGCGTACAACTTAGTAGAATTGTAGGAGTATAACTCTAAGCTATAGCATCCTGCGGCACTTATCACGCTTTGCTTTGACTTTGCGCTGAAATTGATATTGTCAAAGTTGATGACCAATTTATCTGCTCTTGCGCCTACCGAGATACAAGTATCAGTCCATTGTGAGCCACTGCCTGCAAACGTAACTTCCTTAATATTAGAAGATATTGATAAAGTTGCTCCTCTTCCTGTTCCTGTACAATCAACGTAAACTACATTACTATACCCTGTCGGATCTACTACAGATTGCCCTGTATAAGAGCTTGCCCTCATCTCACCCCTTACGAAGTTAGCCTTAAGGTAAATAGTATCGGTAATGATATCCTCATCCACGCTATAATATTGAGTAATATTAAGCGTAACTTTATTCAAGACGGTGATATTTACGTTATTACATAGCCAACCCTTATATTCATATCCTCTTGTAGAGACAGAGCTCAAAACTATATCGCCAATTGTTACGTCGTATTTTTTCACGTTAGTAGTTTCTACCCCGCCGTAATCTATTGTAAACTTAATCGGTCTCATGTCGAGCGTAAGCACGATATTATCATATATTTCATCGATAGTTTTACCCGAATAATAATAACGATTATTTGCCTTATCTTCAAAGGCGACGTTATAACCTGCAAATCTCGATGTATCGCTATAGTAAGACTCTAAAGTGCCTATAGTGTATGATTGCTCGCAAGTTATTCTTGCCTTAATTTCGCCATTAATTGTTATAGTATACTCAAGTGCAGTCAATTCACCTTTCAAGTCTACTTGCGTACAATCTGTCTCGACATCGAAAGTATAATTAAATTCACTGCCATACCCGGGCGTCAAATCAGGCACATACCCACCTACGGATAAATCAACGGCGATATAGTCATTCCTGCCGATCGACACTCTCCAGCCGTCGAATCTGTATCCTCTTACGCTAATGCTATATATCGCTGCGGGGAAAGTGTTGCTATCTATAACATCGCCATACGACACTACCTTATCCGAAACTACCTGCGCAGCGAAATCGGCGTTAAACCTGACGAAGTATCTCTCCCTCTCCCATATAGGCAGGAAGCTGAAGTAATCCGTGCCGCTGTCCGCGCCTGTCTTGACTATCTCGAAAGTCTTGAGATAGTGTCCGACCTTCTTGCCCTCTGCTGACGCGATAAAGCTGCTCTTGAGATTGATTAGCTGCTCTATCATATCGCCTTCCACAACGGTAGCGGAAGGAGCGGAGTCGACTATCTCTTCTCCCGTCCACCACTTGGCGACGCCGCCGCCCATATCTATCTTCATGATTACGGCGCGGGCAGTCCAGGTCGCCTCAAGCCTTATGCTGTCATACTCCAAGGGATTGACGGTATTGCCGTCCCCGTCGGTTATCATCACGCCGCCGCTCATCCAGCCGTTGAAGTCGAATCTGTCCTTATGAGGTACGGGAAGGGTGCAATGCTTGCCGTAATAATATACGGTGCCCGACTCATCGACATAAGCCTCACCGTCCACAATAAATTCTATTGCAATAGGTATCAGCTTCTCTGTTACGGTAAAGTCATAATTGCCGCTGTTTGCAACAACTATACTGTACACTCCCGCATCCAAGGGATAGCCGTGAGTTAAATCGGGGCGAGGGCTGACCACCCTCATATCGGCGTCATATATGACATACTCTAAATCATAATTAGTATTAATCTCTATACGAAGCGGCTCGTCCAATGTCAACCTATATACGGAATAAGCAGGCGCGTCTAATGTTGCAACCTTTTCATCAACCGATATATCGCTGCTATCGGGAACAAGCTCGAAAGAGGTACCGTTATCCAATTTTATGAATGCATATCTATGACCGGCTTCAAGCAATGCCTTATTGACATTATCCCCCACCTTTACGCCGTCGCGGTACACGTCGTACAACGTATCATCGCCCATACTGCACATAAGCGTATAAGCAGGTGCGAATGTAAATATATGATTAAGCGTATTATCGGCTCGGTATGACTTATTAAGAGCGACAATCGCGCTCGTGCCGATATCCCCTACACTCACATCTATTGCCGCGGGACTGTCTGTTAGCAGATAATACGTACCCATGCTATCGATATAATATCCGTCTGCAATATTGCCGTACAGCGCATCGCCGCCTGCTACATACAGACCTTTATACGCTCCGTTAATCTTATACCATTGCTTATACGGGAGTGTAACCGCATAATATAACATGCCGTCGCTGCTTTGCTCTGTAATATAATCGCTCAGCTCAAGCACTCCCTCATTAGTTATGTTAATAAGCCTTGATTCTCCTACATTTTCACAGATAAGATAGTAAGTCTTACCCGTCTTCATGGGGAAATTGCAATATATCGCGCCGTCGATTTTCGCTCCTGTGCTGATAATATTGTAGTCTGTATCCGTAATGTATAACTGCATGTCGGAGATATCGTCGCATACTAATTTATACAAGTCGTTATTGTCATACTCGTTATACAATAATTTATAATATACACCGCCGTTAATATTCAGATTGTTATTCAGCTCTAAATCTTGATTGAGCTTAATCGTAATATCGGCAAAGTTCATCTGATTGCCGATAAAGTCGGATCTAACTCTCATATTCGATTTTTTATAATTCCAATCGACTGCTTCGCCGTCTTTAGAGAAAGCTACGACATATTTCTTTCCTTTAATTAGATAGGTGCCTTTTTCTGATGCGATTGCTACATAGCCGTCCTTTTGCTTGATATGCGTAGTATATCCTGAAGGCGCAAAAATGCCGTAATATCCCGACTTATCGGGAGTAAACTCAAAACTTGTGCCCTTTACCAACGGTGCAAACTTCGAATAGTCTTTAAGCGCAAATTTTTCTTCGTTTTCTTTATATAGCTCAGAATATTGGTTTTCGCTCTCGCGCATATTATAAATACTGTCTACGCTAAAGTCCCCAATAGCGTTAGCCCCAGAAATATTATGATAAGTATATGCGCTGAAGTTTAATGCCGACTGAATATAATATTCTGCATTGATTTCGTTCATCCTATAGGTCGCCTTAGCATAATTAGACTCCTTGCCCGCATTATAAGCTAAAAATTCTTCGCATTCGTCCAACATGCTGATATTCAACGACTGCACTAATTTATGACCTGTAATATCGCTTTCTATCTGAGCTTGCTTTGTAACAGGAAAGTCTATCGCAGTATCAAGCGACGAATTGGTCTGATATACATTGTTGTACGCATTCTTCATCTTTAACGCGTCATATACTTTCGACATGTGGGAGCCGACAACAGGAATTGATTTAATAAGTAAAGAAATACATTTATCGGCTAAAGCTTCATCTAAAGAGCCCGTGCGATAAGTAAAAACTCCCGAATATCTTGACTGAATATAGAAGGCGCCCATATCTTCTTCTGCGACATATCCGTCCTTCCAGTTATTGTATCTGCTATTTGCATTAATGATGTTGGAATCAAAATCAAGATTACCTATAGCCAGATGATACGAAGGAGTCGAAACCGGATATCCTGCATAGTCATAACTGCCCTCATGTACGACCTTTACTATATTATCGTATCCGAATCCGTCCGCATGTAATTGGTAATCTATTGTAAACAGTAATACCATATTGCTGGTATTTAAGCCATAGTGAAATATGAACCCATAATTCTTACCGTAATATACTGTAGTCCCAACCTTACCAAACAGACTTATTGGCACATATCTTGTTATATTGCTCTTGATTTCCTCTTCACTGTTAGGCAAAGGATTATCCGTATATACGGAATAATCTTCACTTTCGTCTGCCGAGGTAGCAACTGCCGCCGCCTCTGCCGCAGCAGTGTTGCCGAGTGTTATGTTGTTTGATTTGACGGCAAATATGCCTATAGATGTAACTAATAAGATTATTAATAATATTAATGCTATCTTACTGCCGTGCTTTTTCAATGCCTTTTCCATTGTTAATTGCTCCTTAAATTGTCCCGTGATTGTGCAAGCTGCCTACTTAACAAAAATAAATGATTGAATTTACCTCCTATAACCGTGGCGCAACTGCGGGCGCGACGTAAATATGATTGATGCAAATCAGCAATGCGTTACTCTTAAGCTGCCATGCGGCAGGCAATGCCGTAGGCGATAGAAAATAATTGCATGGGCGTCGATATAATCGACTGTACTGCATTTAGTTGACATAGGCAGAAACTTTTGGTAATTTGAGCCGAGAATATGCTCGCTGCGAGACTGCCCGATAGTCTTATCTATACTCATAATAGCATAAAAATTGCAATTTTCAACATGATTTTGAAAATTTTACAAAAATAATTTTCAAATATGGTTAAAATATAAATGCGCTGTGTCTTGTTATAATCTTCTCGGTCGATATCCTCTTAGCAAATACAGATTTATGCGTTGAATTTATCATATAACAGCACGGATTTTATAAGGAAATTTATTACTCGCTAATTGGATAAAGCATGACTTGCACTTTATAAGAAAGCTGAAATATTGAAAGAAATAACCTGCCTAAACGCTAATATATATCGCAGAAGATATCTATTGCTTATACCTAATAGCTTAGTGCGACAGCTTTACATTGCTCTATTATAATGCGATACTGCGATGGCTATCCGCCAAAAATATAGTCAACAAGATAATTTAATACACAGTAGCCTATTTACGCAACGCTCTACAGAGAGAACAATCCGCCCAATCTGCCCGTCTGCGAGTGAGTTAATGCGACAGCCACTGCGTCTGCGGCGTCGTCGGGCTTAGGCGGAGCGGGCAACTTGAGCAGCCTTGTTACCATAAACTGTATCTGTTGCTTAGTCGCCTTGCCGTAACCGGTGAGAGCCTCTTTAATCTGATTGGGGGTATACTCGTAGATTTTGCCCAGTTTATCGGTGGCGCACAGCAGGATGACGCCCCTCGCCTCTGCCACGGCGATACCTGTAGTAACGTTTTTTGTAAAAAACAGCTCTTCGATAGCCATGCAATCGGGCTTAAACTTATCAATAAGCGCGGCAATGCCGTCGTAAATCATATGCAAGCGAGCGGGCAGCTTTTCTTCCTTAGGGGTGGTAATTACGCCGTAATCGACCGCCTTGGACACTCCCCTCTCGCAGTCAATAACCCCGTAGCCTACTATAGCAAGCCCGGGGTCTATGCCTAAAATCCTCATTTCCTTGAAGTGTAATCGCCGCGCACGACGTACTTTTCACTGGTGAGCTGTCTCAATCCGAGCGGGCCTCTGGCGTGCAACTTTTGCGTGGATATGCCTATCTCGGCCCCGAATCCGAATTGGAATCCGTCCGTGAACCTCGTGGACGCATTCACGTACACGCAGCCCGCGTCCACCTTGGACGTGAACTCGGCGATAGCCTTATTATCCTCGCTCATTATGGCGTCGCTGTGCTTGGTATTATTGGCGTTGACGATATCGATTGCCTCTGCGGTGCTGTCCACTACGCGCACGGTAAGCTCGTAGTCTTGGTGCTCCTTGGTAAAGTCGTCCTCGCTCGCCTTAGCGATGTCATAACCATTAGCCTTAAGGATAGCGCATGAGCGCTCGCAACCAACCAGTCTGCACCTGCCCTTGAGCCTGTCAGCCACGGCGGTAAGCGTCTTATCCGCCACGTCCGCATGCACGAGCAACTGCTCGAGAGCATTGCACGTAGAGGGACGCTGCATCTTAGCGTTGTCTATCACATCTATGCACTTATCGATATCCGCGCTCTTTTCAACATACATATGGCATACGCCGCCCGCGCTTGCTATCACGGGCATGACGGCATTGGCAAGCACGAACTTCTTCAGCCCGTCGCCGCCGCGCGGAATAACCACGTCCACCGTATCTCCCTGCTTGAGCAACTGCGCGCTGCCCTCTCTGGACGTATCGTCTATAAAGCCGACCACATTGCTGTTGCAGCCGCAATCGGCAAGCGTATCGGCGATGATAGTATACAGAGCGCGGTTGGAGTTGATAGCTTCCTTGCCTCCCCTGAGTACCACGCAATTACCCGACTTAAAGCACAGCGCGAATACGTCTGCGGTAACATTAGGTCTTGACTCATAGATTACGGCTATGACGCCGAGAGGCGCCCTAACTTTATCGATATGCAATCCGCTGGGCAAGTCCCAACTCTCGCTTATCTCGCCTACGGGATCGGGTAAAGCCGCTACCTGCTCCACGCCCTCGGCGATAAGGTCGATTCGCTCGGATGTGAGCAGCAGTCTGTCTACCATAGCCTTAGACATGCCCGAGCCTTCCGCCGCATCGATATCTATCTTATTAGCGGCTATGAGCGTGTCCTTATTCTTGATAATATTGCGCGCAACGGCAATCAATATCTCATTCTTTTTATCGGCGGACATGGCGCCCAGTTCATACTGCGCGTCATGAGCTGTTTTACATATCTGCTTGACGTCCATAATCATCTCCCGCCGCCCTATAGCGGCTAAAAGTCATTATTCTTCCTCATCCTCGCTGAGATTAGCGTTATGATACACGTTCTGCACGTCGTCGCTGTCCTCGAGCATATCGAGCAAGCGGCGTATTTTCACTTCCGCCTCTGCGCTGGGGGTAACGGTATTGGAAGGTATCATCTCCACACCCGCCTCGAGTATGACGTAATCTTTCTCCGCCTCAATCGCCTCTCTCACTGCGCTGAAATCGGCAGGAGACGTGTATATCTCGAATACTCCCTCGCCCGCGACCACGTCGTCTGCGCCCGCCTCGAGAGCGGTCATCATCACGGTATCCTCGTCCAGCCCGTCGCCGTCCACAACGATAAGTCCCTTCTTATCGAACATATAAGATACGCAGCCGCTGGTGCCGAGCGAACCGCCGCACTTGCTGAAGATATGGCGCACGTCCGCTGCCGTACGGTTAGAGTTGTCGGTAAGCGTCTCCACTATCACCGCAACGCCCTCCTGAGCATAGCCCTCGTACACGTTCTCCTCGTAAGTTACCGAGGTGAGCTCGCCGCTCGCCTTCTTAATGCTGCGCTCGATATTATCGCCGGGCATGTTGTTAGCCCTTGCCTTGGCGATGGCGTCTCTCAGCTTAGAGTTGCTGGCAGGATCGGAGCCGCCGCTCTTGACGGCAACGGCAATCTCTCTGCCTATCTTGGTAAATATTGCTCCGCGCTTGGCGTCAGCCGCGCCCTTCTTATTCTTGATGTTAGCCCATTTGCTATGTCCGGACACTTGTCTATCCTCCGAAATTGATTGTCTGATTTATTATCTGCCTAAGAATTTAAGGCTTGTTGCCGTATACGAGCTGATACAGTCCCACCGACAGACTTACTGCCGCGTTGAGCGACTCTATCGCGCCTGACATCGGCAGAGAAACTATCTTATATGCCGCCGACATTATCTCATCGCTGATACCGTGAGCTTCGCTCCCCACGGCCAAAGCGTACGCGCCGCTCAGCTCTTGCTTGCTTATATTATATATATTTTCTCCGCGCATATCAAGCGCAAATACTTTATAACCCGATAATTGCTCGGCAAGGTTTGCTCTTTCCATATTGCTTATGCGCATAGAAAAAATTCCGCCCATAGTCGAGCGCACCGTCTTGGGAGCGGTCAAGTCGCAACACTCGATTGCTATCAAGTCATATATACCGCAAGCCGCCGCGCTCCTGATTATCGTGCCCATATTCCCGGGGTCCGTAACACCGTCAGCGATGATAGCAGGCTTTGCTCTATCGATATCGGGAAAGGAATATTTCACTACTGCGGCTATGCCCGAAGGCGTATTTACCGACGATATTGCGCGCATGACGTTGTCGCTCACCTCGGTATATGCGCCGCATTTATCAATCAAGTCGCCATACTTCTCGCTCCTGCCTTCCTGTACGAAAAGCTCAAGTATAGACGCATACTGCGGCAGAGCGTCAATGAGGTTAGCCCCCTCTACGGCGAGGACGCCGTCGGACTCTCTCACCCGCTTATCTGCCGCGACGGAGCGCATATACCTTATCTTGGGATTGGATACCGAAGTTATTACCATTGTATCACCGACTTATAGATTGATATAGCGGGGCGCAATGCCGCACATCTGCCCGCTTTAGTCGCAGCGCCTGCCGCCGTATATCAACTGCTCTAATATGGATTGATATAGGTCGCAATGCCGCGCATCTGCCCGCGTTAGCCGCAGCACCTGCCGCCGAATATCGACTGCTCATCGCCGCATATAGCGCGATACTTATAGATATATTTATCTTATATATTGTATCGCGCGCGTGCGCGCAATATAAAATAAGGCTGCCCTAAGGCAGCCTGTGCTCTCTTATACTTAAGCGAGTTTTGCCTTAGCCTGCTCGCACAATGCGGTGAAAGCCGCCGCGTCGTTGACTGCGATATCGGCAAGGACCTTACGGTTGAGCTCGATACCCGCAACCTTAAGACCGTGCATAAGGGTGCTGTAAGACATACCGTTCATACGCGCAGCCGCGTTGATACGGGTAATCCACAGGCTTCTGAAATCGCGCTTTTTGAGCTTTCTGCCTACGAAGGCATAGTTGCCCGACTTCATTACGGCCTGACGCGCTACTCTGTACAGCTTGGACTTAGCGCCTCTGTAGCCCTTGGCTTGCTTTAATATTTTTCTACGCTTCTTGATTGCGTTAACGCCTCTCTTAATTCTCATTATCGCTGCCTCCTATAATCAAATCATATTCCTGATGGTCTTTTCCTGCGTTACGGACACGAATGCCGTCTTACGCAATGCGCGCTTCCTCTTGGAAGCTTTCTTGGTCAGAATATGACGTCTGTTCATCTTAGCTCTTTTAATCTTACCGGAGCCGGTAACGGTAAAACGCTTCTTCGCGCCGCTGTGCGACTTCTGCTTGGGCATAATACTTATACTCCTTTCGAATATTATTTTTTCACCGCAGGCGACAGCATCATCGTGATGATTCTGCCTTCTGCCGTAGGTTGTTTGTCCATCTGCGCGCAACCGCCCAGTATACCGAAGAAGTCGTTCATGACCTCCACCGCGTATTCGGGACGCGCCATCTGCCTGCCTCTGAGTCTTATCGAGACCTTGACTTTATTGCCGCTTTCTATAAACTTGACAGTCTGCTTGGCCTTGGTATTGAGGTCGCCCGTATCTATCGTGGCGGAAAGCCATACTTCCTTGACCTCGACTACCTTCTGATTGCGTTTATTTTCCTTTTCTTTTTTGACAGTTTCGTACTTATACTTGCCGTAGTCCATTATCTTACATACGGGAGGCTTGGCTACGGGCGATATCATCACGAGGTCGAGATTGACCTCTTCTGCCCTGCGCAGCGCCTCATACGACGACATGACGCCCAGCTGATTGCCGTCTTTATCGAGCAATCTCACTTCCCTTTCACGGATCTGACCGTTGATAGCAAGCTCTTTAATAAGTGTGTCCTCCTGACAAAAAAATGAGCGGAACAGCTCTTGCGATGCTCTCCGCTTAATAAATACCCGATTTATTAACCTTACATACCCTTGCATGCAGGTGAGAAGTAACTTCCGCTTGGCTGTCCGCTATATAATAACAGACTTGACGATATATGTCAACGGTTTTTTTGCTTCTTTATTCCTCAGGCGAAAAAATTTCTATATCCAGCTTTCTGCAAGTGCGCTTGATGTATTTCCTGCCGTTGTCGCTATCACCCACGATGCTTGCGATAGTATCGAGATTGGGATTCAAGATAGCCACCGCGCCCGTATAGAGCATTCTGAAGCTGTATATACTCAATGGGCTCTCTTCCATGCGCCGATTGAGAGTAGCTACGACGTCGTTGACCTCGTCCATCTCCAGCTCTCTTTCAAAGCAGCAATCCGCCACCGCGCTCGCAACCGCCGCCTTCAGCTTTTCGGGATAGGTATCCCACCGCCTATCCATCAAGATATCGCTGCGATACACGTATCCGTCCGACTCCACCGTTATCTTCCTATCGGGCGAAAAGGTCTGGATTATGCCCTGTCTGTCCGCCTCGCCCAGCGCGAATATAAAGTAAAACAGCATATTGCGCCTCAGCATCTCGTGCACGTTCTCGTTGTAGAGTATGGGCAAGACCTCTTCGGGATAAAGGCGTATGAACTCCTCGCTCATCTTCTCATAGCGCAGAGCAAGCTCCTTGCGCTTCTCTCCCATAGCCGCCATCTTATCCCTCGATATTCCCACTTGGTACAAGAAGGCGTCTTTAAGCAATCCGCGGCTCATCTCCTGTCTTATGGTATTTTTAGACAGCGGCGTCCCCATAAATATCTTTTCGTAATGCATACTCATTACGTTGAGAATATTGTTGCCTATAGTGGTATAGGTATTGCCCATTGCGTTGAAGTATTTGCGCAGCAGCCTATCTTCCTGACTGCCGCACAGCTCGAGATGTCTTAATATCGCCATAGCCTCGTCGGACTTATCGAGGTTGAACAAAATAACCGCCTTAATCCTCTGCCCCATCATATCGTGGGACTTGAGCTTATTAATCACCTCGTACGCGCCCTCGAAGTCGCCCGACTCGTTGAGCGTATACGCCGCAAGCAATACGGTGCGCGTATCATCGACGTCAATATCGGGCAGCGCGGCGTGCAGCTTTTCCATAAGGTCCGCCTTCAATTGCTTATTATCCGTCGCCGCGGCATAGCTGTAGCTGTTGCACAGCGAAGCAATATCTTTAGGCAGTTTTTCTCCGACGGTGCGGAATGTGTTGTATGCGAATTCGTTATCGCCCGTCATGACGGCGCAGTTGACTGCAAGGTTGCCTATCTCAGAGTCATACTCCTCGCATATTCCCAAGCCGCCCACGAGCTTGTCCACCGCCTCGCGGTAATTATTGTGTACTATACAATCGTTAAGCACGCTGTCGATGAGCTCCTTGATATGCTCCTCGTCCGAGCTTACGAAGTCTATCTTGCTCCTCTCTCTGTGCGCCTTAATCATCTTGCCTATAGACTCGAGCGCCTCGCTGTCGAAGATGCCGTTATCTTCGTCCGCGCCCACCAGTTCAAGCTCCGCCTCGCTATCGCCCTCGTTTATCTTGCTTAGGTAATAATCGGCGAGCGGCATATTGGAGTCAAACATTGCCGCGTTGAACAGACGCATATAAATCTCGGGATTTTCGCCTCCGCGAGCCAAAGCGTCGTAGTAGTTATAAAGGCTCTCTATCTTGAGTATTTCCAGCAATTCAATCTTGGACATCAGGCAATCCGTTACGTCGGTATCCGTCTCGGCGTAGTTAAAGGCAAGCTGCAATACTTCCATTGCGCTTACATAATCTCCGCTATCCGCCGCAGCCTTAGACTTGTCCAGATAATAACTGCAATTCTTAGGTAATTCGAACAATTATACTCCCTCCTTAAATATTCTATTCAAATCGTCCCTATAAAATGTATAATCTTTTCCGCAGAATTCGCAATGCACGCCTATTTCTCCGCATTCGTCTATTATGCGCTCCGCCTCTTTTCTGCCCAGCAGCTTAATCGTGCGCTCCGTCCTCTCCACGCCGCAGTCGCACCTAAAGCGCGGGTAAATGTCGGGTAAAATCTCGGGACCGAAATGCCCGAAGTGCATATCGATTATTCGAGCGGGAGAATTGTCCGACAGCATAGCCGCAACATCCTTAAAGTTGCGCGCGATGTCCTCGAGTATGACGATGAGTTCCTCTCCGCACCCGGGCAGAGGGGTAATGAATATGCCTCCGCACTTGCGGCACACTCCGTCCTCAAAGTCCGCGCACAGCTTGAGCGCGGTGGGCGTCTGCTCGGACAAGGCGAAGTAGCCTGCTATATCGCTGTCTATATCTCCCTTGATTATCTTGCCGTAGCCGCGGTAGGGCTCTTTAAGTCCGAGGTCCTTGATTACGCTGACGTATCCGTCGCTGCCCACAACCTCGGATATCTCTTTGCCTCGCGCCTTGGGATTGTCCGCATAGCCCTTAACTACCGCGCCGTAATCTCCGCACACGACGCACTTGCCCATGCTGCCGTCGCCCTCGATTATCAACGTCATGCGATCGGCGGGATGCTTAAACTGCGCGCTCATATACGATGCCGCGCACAGCAGTTTGCCGAACGGCTGAGCCACGGCGTCGCTCATATTATGAGTTTTTGCGCCCTCGCCCGCCGCCTCGGTGATATCGGCTACTGTAATCAGAGCCTTGCCGTCAAACAATAGAGCTCTGCTGATAACGTCCATATATTTTACCGTCCTTTCTGCTAAAGTCGCTTATACCTATTATATTTTTACGCGCTTATTGCAGACAGTTTATTAATTATTATTAACCTTATTATAATGTGCCCTCTCGCTGCGGGTATTCCCCTGCCTCGGCGCGTTTTGCCGATAATGCGCCTGCCCTATCAAGCGCGTATATATGAGAAAGCAACTGATTGATATATTATTTTTTAATACAGATCAACAGCAGTCTGTCGCTACCTACTTTTACCTTGCCGTAGCTCTCGCCGTCGTACACTCTCACCCTAAAGCCCGACAGCATCGCCTTGACATCCTCCAATCTATGGATATACTGTCTTTGGTTTTCCTCGCCGCGCTCGTACAGCCCGTCTCCTCTGTCGACAAAGAAGGTAAGTTGCATATCCACACAGCCCTTGCCCGGGTAGTTGCACCATCCGCAGCTTATGCCATCTTGCTCGAAGAAATAAACGCTTTGCGCCATAGCTTTGAGCTTTTTTTCGGACGAAATGTCGAATATCAACGCTCCGCCGCTTATGAGCGCATCCTTTGCCTTGGCAATCACGGCGGACATCTTCTTATCGGTAAGATAGTTGAAGCCGTCGCACACGCACGTTACAAAGTTCAGCCCCGCAAAGTTTGCTATCAGCGACATATCGCCGTGTATCCACTCTACGCCGCTGCCGCCCTTGCTTGCGGCTATCGACAGCATCTGCACGCTCGTATCGATGCCGTGCACCTGACAGCCCATGCCGCCGATAAGCGACGTCATCGTTCCGCTGCCGCATCCCAGGTCCACTCCCTTGCCCTTGAGATAAGGCGAGATAAATCGGAAATATCCCTCGTAATCGAAGTCAATCAATTTATCGTATACGCAGCTGAGCGCGCCGTCGTACATTACCTTTTATTTCCGTCCTTATTGCCGTATTTATCTACAGACACGAAAGGCGCGTCCTTATCCTCGCCATGCAAGGGATTATAAATCCCGCCGCCCTTCTTGCTCTTATTTTTCTTCTTATAGTTGGACACCTGAGAATTGCCCTTTTGCTTGCCGCCTGAAGGTTGCTTTTGCTGAGTTTTACGCTCCTGCTCCGCCTTCTTATTCTCCTGTTCGGTGTTGAACTCGTGCAGTCTGTTAATGAATCCCTCGCAGGCGTACTGACCGTAAGCGGTGATAATGAGCAGCCACAGCGAAGTGCCGAACAGCAGATAAAATCCGTATACAATATACCTTACTATATTGCCCGCGAGCATGATAAGAGGTATGCCGCACAAGAAGGCGGATACCACCACCCCGGGCAGTATGAGGATGATATCGAGGATAAGCGAGTTTTTGATAAGGTCCTTTGCCTTAAATCTATAGCACACCGACATAGGCAGGCAGTATATCAAGAACGTTACGAATAAGAACAATACTACAAAGGATAATATCATCCACACCCAATACCCTGCGCCCGCGCTGCCGAACAAGGCTATACGCTTGAGCACCTCTATGAGCGCGTAAGCTCCCGACGTACCGATAAGACCGCCTATGAGGAAGAGGGGCACGCTCTTGTACCAATGTCTTGCTATACCTCTGCCGAAGTGCTTGAGCATGTCCTTGAACGACTTGATTTCCACGCCCCACATAAGATTGCGTATCACCTGCATAGCTCCCGCAACGCCCACGCCGAATATAGCAAGCCCGGGTGCGAGCGAGCACAGAATATACAGCTGTCTCAAGTTGTAAATAGCCTCTATGCCCTCCAGCGTCTGATCCACCGCGCCGTAGCCTATGCCCAGCCCTGCGGAGAAGTTCATATCAGCCACGAGCTTGTCCTCTGCAAGGGGCAGCCAAATAATCAGTATGGCAATCAGCGGCATAAGGAACAATATCGTCAATATATTGAGTGAAAAGACTCTGCCCGTATTCTCCTTAATGACGGAGTTCATCCTCCTCAATCTGCCGCCGTGAGCGGTTTCCGATTTAGGTGCGAGGTCCTCTTGAAGAGTGATGTGAGGTGCGAGTAATTGAGTTAATTTAGCCATTTACAGCTCCGTAATCTATTTAATCATTTGTTATCGTACACTATTTTGTAATAAAAATCAATTATAAACGCTTTACAAGCCTAAAAATATATGATACTATCTACTTACTTATAGAGGTGCGGTTGACATCATTAGACGGTCTCACGTTGCAAGAGCGTCCGTTGAAAGGGGATACCGCCGAAGCCCGCTTACTTATCTTGCTTATCGGTTACGGGCTGGGCGTACGGTTAAAAGCCGTGCGACTGTCATCTGAGGATGGAGCACTATAAGCTAAGGCGATTCTTAGTCTCACGCTCCGTCGATGCGGAGCTTTTTTAATGCTCCGCCCCATAAAGAGTATATAAATTTATCAGGAGATAGATATGAAAAAGTATAATGTCGCCGTAGTAGGCGCAACGGGAATGGTCGGCACCAAGTTTTTGGAAGTATTGACCGAGAAGAAGTTGCCTGTAGACAACTATTATCTTTACGCCTCCGCAAAGAGCGCGGGCAAGGTAGTCGACTTCATGGGCAAGCCGCATACTATTATCGAGCTTAAGGAAGAGAATGTAGTCGATAAGCATATCGACATCGCGCTCTTCTCCGCAGGCGGAAGCACCAGTGCGCAGTTTGCGCCCGTATTTGCAAAGCACGGCGCGGTAGTTATCGACAACTCCTCGCAGTGGCGCATGGACAAGGACGTGCCCTTGGTAGTGCCCGAAGTAAACCCTCAGGACATCGCTTGGCACAACGGCATTATTGCCAACCCCAACTGCTCTACCATACAGGCGATGGTTGCGCTGCGTCCCTTGCAGCTCAAGTACGGTCTCAAGAGGATTGTATACTCTACGTATCAGGCGGTAAGCGGCGCGGGTGTCGCGGGATATAACGATTTGCTCGAGGGGCTTAAGGCGTTCGTCGGCGGCAGCGAGTATACCACCAAGAAGTTCCCTTACGCCATCGCCAATAACTGCCTTCCTCACATAGACGTCTTTTCCGACGGCGGCTATACCAAGGAAGAGATTAAGATGATGAAAGAGACGAAGAAGATTCTCGGCGACGAAAGTATCAAGGTTACCGCCACCACCGTGCGCGTACCCGTGCTCAACTCTCACTCCGAGTCTATCAATATAGAGTTTAATAAGCCCTGCACCCTCGAGGGCATACTCGAGGCATTGAATAGCCAGAGCGGACTGGTCGTAGTAGACGACGTTGCAGGCAACAAGTATCCCATGCCCATCGACGCAACGGGACACGACGAGGTATACGTAGGCAGAATCCGTATTGACGACACCGTCGACAGCGGCTGCAACATGTGGTGCGTAGCGGACAATATCCGTAAAGGCGCGGCGAGCAACGCGGTACAGATAGCCGAGTATATGATCAATAACGCGCCCGAGCTCATTCACGGAGCTAAATAAGGAGTAAATTATGTTTCGGGGAACAGCAACGGCTTTAATCACTCCCTTTACGTCCGACGGCGTAGATTACGAGGGACTGGAAAAGCTGACCGAATATCAGATACAAGGCGGCATAGACGCCCTGCTCTATCTCGGCACTACGGGCGAGCCGCCCACAATCACCGCCGAGGAGAAAGAGGATATTATCCGCTTTGCCGTCAAGACGGTAGGCGGCAGAGTCCCCGTCATAATAGGCGCAGGCAGCAACAGCACCGCCTCTATGGTCGCAAGCTGCAAGAAGGCGGAGCAGCTCGGCGCAGACGCCCTGCTCGTAGTTACGCCCTATTACAATAAGTGCACGCAAGAGGGTATATTCAGACATTACGAGGCTGCCGTATCTTCCACAGGCTTGCCCATCTTTGCCTACAACGTCCCCGGGCGCACGGGCGTGAATATTCTGCCCGCCACCGCAAGAAGACTTGCAGAGGCATTCCCCACTATCGTGGGACTTAAAGAGGCCAGCGGCAATATGTCGCAGATACTCGAGACCGCCCGCCTTATAGACGGCAGCTCTATGAAGCTGTACTCGGGCGACGACGGACTGTGCTTGCCCATACTTACCGCAGGTGCCGAGGGCTTGATATCGGTTGCATCCAACGTAATTCCCTCTTTGATGTGCGAGCTTGTCGACGCTTGTCTCAGCGGCGATTTGCCTAAAGCGCGCGCGCTTCAGTTCAAGTACGCGCCCCTATTCAACGCGCTCTTTAGCGAGGTCAATCCCATACCTGCTAAAAAGGCTTGTTCACTGCTCGGCATATGCTCCGACACGGTGCGACTGCCCTTGACCGTAATGTCCGAGGATAAGGCGGCAGTTCTCAAGAGCGCAATGCAACAACTTAGGCTACTGTAAGCCATAGCAATTTGCTATGACTTATATGGCAGGCGCCTTCGGATGACGGACGTAAGGCGCCTTAATAATATATAAAGGTGATTTTTATGACTAAAATTATGATATACGGCATAGGCGGCAAGATGGGCGCCAACGTCATCGGCGCAATAGGCGCTACAGACGCTACCCTCGTGTGCGGCGTGGATAAGTTTGCTTCCCCCTCCGACTTCAAAGTGCCTGTCTATAAATGCGCTAAGTACGTACAAGAGGACGTCGACGTCATTATCGACTTCTCCCGTCCCGACGCAATAGACGACATACTCGGCTATGCTCTCTCCCGCAAGTGCGCGCTCGTAATAGCCACCACAGGCTACAGCGCCGAGCAGCTTGCCAAGATAGAGGACGCGAGCAAGACTATCCCCGTATTTATGGCAAGCAACTTTTCGCTCGGTATCAATCTGCTCATCATGCTTGCGCGCAAGGCGGCAAAAATCCTCGGTGTCAATTACGACGTAGAGATTATCGAGCAGCATCACAATACCAAGGTAGACGCGCCCTCGGGCACGGCGGCTACTATTGCGGACGCTATCTCCAAGGAATACGAAGGCGGCAAGGTATACGAGTACGGCAGGCACGAGACCAATAAGCGCCGCGACGTAAGCGAGATAGGCATACACTCCGTCCGCGGCGGTACGGTAGTGGGCAAGCACGATGTCATGTTTATGGGCAAGGACGAGGTGATTACCATAGCTCACGAGGCAAGCAGCCGCATGGTATTTGCAGTAGGCGCAGTACGCGCCGCCCTATTCGTCGCAGGCTGCGGCGCAGGCATGTGGGGCATGGATGACTTGCTCGCTCAGGACTAACGTTTAACCGCCAAGCGTAATATTCGGCGGACAAATCTTCAATATAAGCGTAATTAATATACCACCTCATATTAGCGGTTACTTAGAGGGGACACCATCCATTATAAGGACGGTTTCCCCTCTTTTTTCGCGCAAAGCGAGCTATAACAGCTGTAAGAGTGGCGCTCAAAATTCACCCCTTCCTATATAAAAATGCTTCGCTTTTTATTGCTCGCATTTTTCAAGGAACCGCTCCCGAAAAGCGTGGTTTTCGTTCGCTGTCCCTGCAGGGCATTATTGTAACCGCCAGGCGCAACACAAGACGGACGTCAATTAATTAAAAGAGCAATTAGCATGCCGTCTTGTATTGGCGGTTACTTAAAGACAACCATCCATTATAAGGATGGTTTTCTCTCTTTTATGCGCCATACATATAATAAACAGTAAATAATCAAGGCGCATAAAATTCACTCTTTCCATTATAAAAATGCTTCGCCTTTTATGGCTCGCATTTTTCAAGGTGCAGCTTGCAAAAAGTGTGATTTTTGCGCGCTGGTCCTGCGGAGCATAGTGGGTGATATTACGCTATCGCGGAGTGATATGTTGCTAAAGTGAAGTATAGGCTGATAATTACCATATAATAGCTTAATTATTTATACATTAATCAAGCGGCAGATAACTCCGCCGCTTTGCCTTTATCGATTTATTAATGTCGCAACGTTATTCTGTGCGCTATCTGCGGATATATAACGTTGCGGCACGCCCTAATAATATAATTTTACGCTTTTATCGATTTATATAGCTATACCCTACTACTTCACTGCGCGTCGCTTTCTCTGCGCTGATTCTCCTTTTCCTTCCTTATTTTCCTATCCTCTTTGACCTGCTTAATGAGTACGCCTACAAGGATTAATATAAATGCCATTATC
Source organism: uncultured Clostridia bacterium (assembly GCA_947175555.1). GTDB lineage: Bacteria > Bacillota > Clostridia > Christensenellales > UBA3700 > Alloclostridium. The sequence continues at coordinate 18,564 of CAMWNK010000033.1, forward strand.
ACAGTCATAGCAGATACTACGCATACCATTATCGTAAGCAGTCTTTTATACCAATCGCTATCTGTAACGCCGTTGCCGCTATTATTACTGTTATCGCCGCCATAGTCGAACTCGTGAGACGTGCTCGCCGTAGCGTCGGGCAATACGTTGCCGCTTGCATCTACGAACTCGAAGTTGCCTGCATACTCTTGCTTAAGCGTTGCCTTTACGTTATACTTCTTGCCCGCCACCATCTCGGATGCTGATACCGTGTTGCCGTCCTCATCGGTGTATGTATAGCTGAAAGCATTGTTAT
>CAMWNK010000034.1 GCA_947175555.1 uncultured Clostridia bacterium
AAGTACAACTTGTGTTTTGCGAATAGTTTAGATAACTTTCCTACTCTATAAAAATCCGGTATTGCTCCACTGCTTTCTTACCATTTTTGAGTAATTATCGAGATAAAATAAGCCGAATTATAAGAAATTTCTATATAAATGATAGGATTTTATGCAATTTTATTAGCCGATTGCACAATTCTGCCCTATTATATGAGCATTTAGTAATATGAATAACATTGCTTTTGCATTATTTAGTTTTTTACTTGCCTATAAATGCCTGATTTCAAGTCAATTCTCTCTAAAAATAACCTTATACCCATCGCTTAGGACTATATAATGAAAATTTATCTAAGTATTGCAATAAGATTGTTATCATTCCTAAGTTAACCTGCCAAATATACTATTTTCGACATAAATAATGTCATTTTACCCTATATTATTATAAAAATCGGCTTATTTAAGAACTATTAAGACAAAATCAATATCGATAATAATTGCATTTTATATAATTATGTTGTAAAATTAATATAAGTAATATGGATAAAGATAAATTGCCTGATAACTCCTCTGTCAATATAGATCTTATCAGAGGTCATATGGATACGATAATTCTTCGTACGCTTAGCAACGAAGATAAGTACGGTTATGAGATATTGGATGAGATCAAGGGAAAAAGCAATAATCTTTATTCACTCAAGCAACCTACCCTATACAGCTGCCTTAAGCGTCTTGAAAAGCAAGGCTTGATAACCTCTTACAAGGGAGATTTATCATACGGCGCGCAACGTGTATATTATACTCTTACCGACCTTGGCAAGCAATTTCTTGAAAACGATCAAATTCAGTGGGAATTCAGTCGCACTATCATCAATAGTCTTCTTTCGGATAAGGATTACGATCCCGAAAAGCAACCTACGCCCTTCGACGTATCTCAATTCCGTCCTCTAACGCGCAGGCAACGCACCGACGCCAATTACATACCCACCGAAAAAGAGATTGAAGAAAGTTACGCTAACGAGAGCGAGCCTGATATCGAAGATATAGACGATGGCCCGCTCCCCTTCTTAAGTAGCGAGTCTGAGGTAGATAATCAAGTCAATGTTATTGACGAGCCTATTGTAAACAGCGATAGTTATGTCTATGAAAGACCTCAGCAGTATAATATAAAAGAAGAATTCGGATACGAAGAATTGGATGTCGAAGATGCCGAGCTCTCAACCTTAGACATCAATCAGCAGCCTGCTAAGCAAGCAGAAAGCGACTTATATACTTACAATTATAACTCGGAAGCGCCTAATAGCGACGATAGCGACAATGCCGCCGATAAAGAAGCGTACGATTATAGAAAAGTCTTTGCCGAGGATATGCTGTACGGCGACGGTTTTCAGCCCTCGGATGAACCCGCTTACGAAGAAGTCGGCGATAAAAAATCGGAGTTTGCAGACTATACCAACGACTCTACATATGCCATATCGGAAGATAAAGGCGCAAACTATATAGAGAGTTTCAACAAGTTATACAGTAGAAACGAGTCGGAAAACTTGGAGGAAGCATATATTCCTCGCAGCGCTTCCCGTGCTGTCAATATGGACTATTTGGAAGATGAGCTAACGCTTAATCAGCTGCGCGAAAAGATGTACCACGAAGGATACACCTTAAAGCCTTACAGCAAGCAGACCGCGTCATCCTTCTACGTCAACAGATATTTCTACAGCAACAGGCTCATGAAAGACTGTACGCTTATCATGTTCCTGCTCTTTACGATAGAGCTTATTATCACCGCAATAGCAGGCGGAATAACATGGGGCGTTGCCGGCATAATGGTGGCGGTCAGCTTTTTGATAGGCGCAATAGCCGTAATAGTCTATGCCGTAAATCCCAACAAGCGCATTAAAGCGTCCTTTAGCGCAAAAAATACATTGATTAACTGTCTAATAGTAATAATAAGCTCTATTGCGATAATATTTATCTTGGGATTTTACGTATTTGACGTACAGATAGGAGTATCAAAAAGCTGGATTAAGCCCATAGTAATCCCTCTCATCTATCTGCTCAACGTCCCCATTGCCGTAGGAATCTACGCCAAGTTATATTATACAAAGCATTATCACATCAATTAGCGGGGTTGTTTTTGACGCTTAGTCATCATGACTATTTTGGAGAATGCCCTGCTTATTTTATCGGAAAATTTCTTTATCAAACTGTATAGCGCATCGCCCTTTTTCCACAGGAGCAAGAAAAGCAAGAGCGTAACAGACACTATAGCAATCCATATCGGCAAAGATTGCAGGGTGAAAGGAATATTAAGCAAGCCCTCGACCACTCCTATATTGGTGAAAATCCCTACAGGTCTTACAATAAGCATTGTGATAAAAAATCCTCTATAAGAATAGTCCGTCAGCCCCGAAATAATGCACAATAAGTCATCCGGGAAGAATGGGAATAAGAACATGAGAAATAGTATGAGTTTTTCCTTACCGTGCGAAATATTCATATATCTGCGGTAAGAACTTTCGCCGCACAGCCACACGACGAGCTTTACTCCAAAGCATCTACCCATCGCAAATGCAAGCATAGAGCCTATCATTACCCCGATAAAACTATACAGCAGCGTATACCATATCCCGAATATTGCAATACCCACAGCCGTCAGAGCTATGGACGGAATGGGGACGAAAGTTACTTGAAGAAATTGTAATACGATATAAATAATTGCCGCCCACGCCTCATAGCGCAATATCATTTCCCTAAGCGCATTGATATCCTTGACAGTGCTAAGAAAGCCATATTTGATTATCACGTAATATACCGTCCCGCACACTATTGCGCAGACAGACAAAATTATTCCGAGTTTAAGAATAAATGATTTATGGTAAATCAACCCGCTAATCATCATAAGCGACACTATCGTTGCAAATGATGCAGATGCGTAATACAATATAGAATTGCCCGTGAGATTGAATATCAAGTCCACCACGACAAACATTGCCGCAAGCGACAGCAAAATATATATACCCGATAGTATCTTAACTCTCTTGGACATCTTATTATATATTATTTGTACCCAAGAGCAAACAATTACTTTTTAGCGTATATTTTTATAAATTTTGAAATTCTTTGATAGCCATTCGCGCGTATTTATCGCAGCGATTATTATGTTCGTTATCGGAATGCCCCTTAACTTTAATGAATTCAACCTGATGCTTGCCCATCATCTCAAGCAGTTCAAGCCACAAATCGACGTTTTTGACATCCTTTTTACCGAGCGTGCGCCAACCGTTGCTTTGCCACTGCCCCAGCCAACCGTTACTGACCGCGTTGCACACATATGCGGAATCGCTATATACCGAAACTTTGCAAGGGCTGAACTTAAGGCACTTCAGTCCGCAAATTACGGCCTTTAGCTCCATGCGGTTATTGGTAGTATCGGGCTCGTATCCGCTAACGATCTTTTCATTTTCGCCATACATCAATATAGCGCACCAGCCGCCCACTCCGGGATTGCCCGAGCATGCGCCGTCGGTATAAATAGTAACTTCTTTCATCAATTATTACCGCTCAGCTCTGCGCTGCGATTAAAGCATCTCTTCATGCCCTCGCGAATAATGCCGTCCAGATTGCACTCGTCATAACAGTTGACCGCCTGTATCGTAGTGCCGCCCTTGGAACATACTCTGTCGATAAGCACGTCCAAACTTTCACTGCTATGCTTGACCATCTCTGCTGCGCCAATAACGGTTGCAAGAGTAAGCGCCTTGCTCGACTCCTCGCTCAATCCTCCGTCAATTCCGCCCTTTATCATAGAACGAATAAAATAATATACATAAGCAGGACCGCTTCCGCTCACACTGGTAACGGCATCGAATGCCTGCTCAGGCAGAAACAACGTATCGCCCGTGGTATCGAATATGGATTTAACAAATCCATTAATTTCATCGCCTGCGTCATTATCGGCAATAACCACCATGCCCTTGCCTATAGCGCAAGGAGTATTGGGCATGACTCTTATTGCGGCGACGCCGTCAGGTAACACTCTTTTTATATCTTGACTACATATGCCTGCCATTATGCTTATTACGGCTTTTGCCTTAACCGACGCTAAGGACGCCGATATGCCGTTAAATACTTGCGGCTTAATAGACAGTATAATATACTCGCACTCGCCGAGCACATGGGAGATATCGTCCGTTACCGTAATTCCGCCGACTTTTATATCCTTATTGATATCGCCCATTATTATATCGGACTCGCTCATCAATCCCTGCCCTATTAATCCTGAGGAAATTGCCCTTGCCATATTTCCTGCGCCGACAAAGCCGAGCTTGTATTTATATTGTTTCATACTCAATCCTCGCATATTGTAGTTGATTTATGTTGACTTATATTCTCTTATTAGAGTATAATAATTCTGCTCTTAGGGGAGTGGCTCAACGGTAGAGTAGTGGTCTCCAAAACCATTGGTTGCGTGTTCGAATCGCGTCTCCCCTGCCACAATCACCGACGACTTGCTTTTAGCAGGTCGTTTCTTTTTAGCTTACACGCAACACATTGGTTGCGTTGCACGCTCGCTAAAAGCTCGCTGTAAGGCGAATCGCGTCTCCCCTGCCAAAACGGTTTGCTGATATTAGCAGATCGTTTTTTATTTCACCTTAGTACGCAACACATTGGTTGCGTTGCACGCTCGCTAAAGGCTCGCTGTAAGGCGAATCGCGTCTCCCCTGCTAAGACATAGACGACGTGCTTTAAGCAGGTCGTTTCTTTTTTATCTTACACGCGCCCATTGGTTGCGTTGCACGCTCGCTGAAAGCTCGCTGTAAGGCGAATCGCGTCTCCCCTGCCAAGACATAGACGACTTGCTTTTAAGCAGGTCGTTTCTTTTTATTACACGCACCCATTGGTTGCGTTGCACGCTCGCTAAAAGTTCGATAAAATCTTATGGGCGGCGCGTTATAGTCTAATATTTTTCAGCTGAAATAACGCTAAATGCCAATATTAGACAGATATATGAGACGTAGCGCCCAGACACTCCGCATTGGCATCAAGCACGGGCTTTACGCATTCCTCGACAAACTCTATAGTCTGCTCTTTAGCTCTTCCGATAAAGTTAATGGGCTCAAGAATACTGTCGATTTTATCATGAATGGCCTTGAATGCGTCATCCGACTTAATCCTGTCTATCAAATCGTTATCTTTACCGTACTGCTTGACCATCTTGGATGCTTCCATTGAGTGCACTCTTATGCGCTCATGCAGCTCCTGCCTGTCTCCGCCCGCCTTTACACACTCCATCAAAATGACTTCTGTCGACATAAAAGGCAGCTCTGCCGCAATATGCTTATTAATTGTATTGCCGTACACAACCAGTCCGTCGGCAACGTTAAGGTAGAGCTCCAATACGGCATCCACAGACAAGAATGTCTGCGCCATAACAAGACGTCTATTCGCAGAATCGTCCAGCGTGCGCTCAAGCCACTGCGTACCTGCGGTAATAGCGGCGTTTACGGGCAAAGATACTGCGTATCTTGCGAGTGAACATATTCTCTCGCTGCGCATGGGATTGCGCTTATACGCCATAGCCGACGAACCTATCTGAGACTTTTCAAAAGGCTCCTCAATCTCCTTCATATTCTGCAACAGCCTGATATCGTTGCCGAACTTATACGCGCTCTGAGCAATCTGAGACAATACGCTCAAGATATTGTAATCATATTTACGAGAATAAGTCTGACCTGATACGGCGAACGTCTTATTAAAGCCCATCTTGGCCGTTACGAGCTTGTCCAGACGCTTGACCTTTTCGTGATCTCCGTCAAACAACTGCAAGAAACTTGCTTGAGTACCTGTCGTACCCTTTACGCCCCTCAATCTCGTGGACGCAATGCAGTGGTCTATGCTCTCTAAATCCATCAATAAATCCTGCATCCACAAAGTAGCGCGTTTACCTACGGTAACGAGCTGAGCAGGCTGCAAATGTGTAAAGCCGAGCGTAGGCACATCGGCGTACTTAAGGGCGAATTTAGATAAAGCATTGATGACGTTGATAAGTTTCTTTCTTAAAAGGACAAGACCGTCATGGTAAATAATGATATCAGAGTTATCGGTAACGTAGCAACTGGTTGCGCCGAGATGTATAATAGGGCTTGCCTTGGGACATTGCTGACCGTAAGCGTACACGTACGCCATAACGTCATGACGAACTTCCCTCTCCCTCGCGCGAGCCACCTCGAAATTAATATCGTTGCAATGAGCTTGCAGCTCGTCGATTTGCTCTTGAGTAATATTCAAGCCCAATTCCTTCTCGCTCTGCGCAAGCGCAATCCATAATTTACGCCAAAGGACCATACGGTGTTCTTCGCTGAAGTTCTCAAGCATAGGTGCCGTCGCGTAACGCGTAGTTAAGGGATCAGTATATAACATTATAAAACCGCCTTTATATAAAAGATTTTTCTTTATTATAATATATTACATAAGAAAAATCCACTATTGACGGCGTCGGTAAACGAAAATTAAAACGCGCGGCAATTTAACCGCGCGATAAAGCATCATACTTATAGTAAATTATTTATGTGTATATTATTTATCTGTCAAGCATCCACTCTGCAAACAAGGCGTATCCCTTAGTCGGATCGTTAATCAATACGTGAGTAACCGCGCCGACGAGTTTTCCGTTCTGCACAATGGGACTTCCGCTCATACCTTGTACGATACCTCCCGTGAGGGATAAAAGTTTAGGATCGGTAACTCTTATCACCATACTTCTGTCTTCGGGTGAATCTTGATTATTTACCTTGATTATTTCTATATCATACACTTGCGGCTGAGTGCCCACAACAGTGCTGTATATCTGCGCCTTCCCGGGGGTTATCTCTTGCCTTGACGCGACCTCGATCCTCTGCTGACCGTCTAACGATGCGCTATAGCTTCCGTATATTCCGAACATATTGTTAGTATCTATACTGCCTATTCCGCCGTCGTCTCGGCTGAACGCGCCGTTGAGTTCGCCGGCTTTACCTACTTCGCCCTTGACGCTGCCTTTTATCACCGCATTGTATATCTCTCCGCCGCTGACAGCTATGTTGTTGCCGCCTGCGTCTTTTATAGGATGTCCGAGAGCGCCGTATCTGTGCCTGTCCCCGTCCACAAAAGTCATCGTGCCTATACCGTTGACAGCTTCTTGCAAAAGCATTCCCAGCTTCTTCTCGCCGTTGACGGAATCGATAGCAGGGGTTACGGTATATTCGTTGATTGTATCGCCGCGTCTGACCTTGAGCGTTACACTGCCGTCCATCGAGCTCAAAACTTTAGCAACGTCCGCCGCGGAGTATACGGGATTGCCGCTGATAGATTGCAGAACGTCTCCTGCTGCAATGTCAATATCCGACAAGGGATACACAACGCCCTCCTTTGTAACGACACCGACCTTAGCAGTGATAATTACGCCGTCTGTCTTAACCGATATACCTATAGGGAAACCACCTAAATATACATATCTGCCCGTAGAGACAACTTTCTTGCGTCCGAATCCGAATATATCGGATAGCGAGATAGTCTCCGACGCGTCGCAAGAGCCGCATATATTATCAGCGGCAATATTATCTGCATAAGTATTGCAAGAGACTATATTATCGTATTGATTATCGCCCGTAAATATGCTGTCCGACTTACCGATGAATCCGCCAGCCATCGCGGCGAAGACAAAGGCGCAAACGAACAGCATGACAAAACTAAACTTTTTCATTCCACACACCTTTCCTGCATAGTTTGAGAAAATATAATGCAAATATACTTAAAAAATGAATTAATGAGAAACTTTATATAAATCCGAGTGCTCTTTCATCTCTTTAGCGTGAGGCAAAGCATAATCGCTGTAATCGCGTCCGCCGATAAGCCTTGCTATCTCGCGCAGCATTCCGTCGCTATCCAACATATCCAGCGAGGTATACGTCTTGCCGTCTTTGACAGACTTAGCAATGAGATAATGGCTATCAGCCATAGATGCAAGCTGCGGAAGATGCGTAACTGCAAGCACTTGTCTACTGCGTGAGATATCGTATAATTTTTCCGCAACTATCTGCGCCGTCTCACCGCTGATACCTGTATCGATTTCATCGAATATCATTGTCTGTATAGCGTCCGTATCTGCAATCGTATTCTTGATAGCGAGCATGAATCTCGACAGCTCGCCGCCCGAAATTATCTTGGATAAGGGCTTTACCGGCTGTCCGCTATTGGCTGAAAACAGAAATTCTATTACGTCGCTGCCGATTGGCGAGTACTTATTGACTTCGCCGTCAATATCTTCTTTATCTGCAAAATGCACTTGAAAGATAGCATTCTTCATCCCAAGATGTCTCAGCTGAGCGGTAACGAGATTTTCCAATACTTTAGCGCATTCTTTCCTCACCGTAGTGATTTTTGCGGTATTTTTATCCAACTTAGCCGTAATTTGCTTAAGTTGACTGTTAAGTTTATCAAGGGCTTGCTCGCCGCCCTCATAAAATTCATATTGCTCCTTAAACTGATTATAAGCAGCTATGACTGCATCTATATCCGCGCCGTATTTACGCTCGAGCGTGCGTATCTTATCCAACCTGTCGTACACGTACTGAGCCTCGGAAGGATCAAACTCGCAATCGTCTGCTATACCATTTATCTCGTCGCATATATCTGACAGCTCTATCTTGCAGCTGTCTATCCTGTCGCAAAGCTGCGATATTCTCTCATCGTATTCGGCGCATTTTACAAGCTCTCTGAACGATGCTCCTACGCCCTCGAGCGCGCCGCCGTCGCCGTCAAGCGCATTAGACGCGCCGCTCAGCGCGGTAAGCAACACCTCGTAATTATTGATTTTTTTGCGTCTTAAAAGCAGCTTCTCTTCCTCGCCGGGCTGCAACTGAGCCTCTTGAATCTCATTAATCTGATATGCAAGCAGATCTTTTACCCTGTCGATATCGTGCATGTCGCCGTATTTTGCAATCTTGGACCTAACTTCTCTGTACTCGTCATACAGCGCCTTCTGCTCGCTCAAATAGGGACGAAGTTTATCTTGAGCATAACTATCGAGCACGCTCAAGTGCGTATCCGAATCAAGCAGTTTAGACGACTCGTGCTGACCGTAAATATCGGCTAATTGCTGAGCAACCTCTCTGAGCATGGCAACGGTAACCTTCTGACCGTTGATACGACACACGTTTTTACCGTCCGTACTCATTATCCTGCTCAGCATAATCTCGTCGTCTTCGACTTCTATGCCCATATCGGCAAGAGATGAGGCTATCTTATCGTCATAATCAAAGTACGCCGATACCTGAGCCCTATCTTCTCCGTATCTGATAATAGACTTATCCACTCTTCTTCCCAGCACAAAGTTGACGCTGTCGATAATAATAGACTTACCTGCGCCGGTCTCGCCCGAGAGTATATTCAGCCCTTTGGCAAAGCTGACTTCGAGCTTATCGATAAGAGCTATGTTGTTGATAACAAGAGTGTTAAGCATTACCCGATATATGACTCCAGTGTCTCTTTAATATTAAGAGCAGCTTCGTTCGTGCTGCATATTACCAAGATAGTATCGTCTCCCGCAATAGTGCCGAGAACATTGTCAAACGACATAGAATCTATAAACGCGCCGGCTGTATTGGCGGTACCTATTACGGTCTTTATGACAAGCAAATTATTGGCTACGTTGATTACGTTGACCGCCTCTTTGAACATATTGCCGAATTTACCCATAGTCTGCGGACGAGCATTTTCGACAAGCGAATATTTATACTTACCGTCTACGGATTGAGTCTTGATAAGTCCGAGGTCCTTGATATCCCTTGATACGGTAGCTTGAGTAACGTTGAATTGCGATTCTTGCAGCAGAGTTACAAGCTCTTCCTGCGTATCGATTTCCCTTTCTTTAATCAGCTCGATAATCCTGCGCTGCCTTGCGTTACGCGTCATAATTATACACTCCAATAACTTAATTTCTGCAATAATCTATTATAAAAATTCTGCTTGTCCAATCTGATGAACTTTGCGTTAAACTCCGACTTTGCTATCTCGATGGTATAAGGAGTATCGGGATAAGATATATTCCTGCCGTCGACAATCAACTTAATATCGGAATCTTTACAAGACAATTTAACGACGCTGTCCGAGCCCACTACCATAGGACAGCTATGCAGCGAATGCGGACATATAGCGTTGATTACGAAGGCGTTGACATCGGGACTTAAGACGGGACCGTTGCAAGACAAGGAGTACGCCGTAGAGCCCGTAGGCGTGCATACGAGCACTCCGTCCGCCCTGATATTATCGGATACGGTATCGTTAATCTTGACTTCGATTTCTGCGACGTGGCATGAATTGCACGCAATAACCGCCTCGTTAAGCGCATAATACTCGCCGCCGATATCTTTGGCTTTGAGCATGGCGCGCTCTTCGATAAAATACTCGCCGCCGATAACCTTATTCAAATTCAACTTGAGATTATCCCTGCCCACCTCTGTTAAGAAGCCTATCTTGCCGGTATTGATTCCGAATATCGGGATATTTCTTCTTGCAGCGTAAGATACCGCCTTAAGCATACTGCCGTCGCCGCCTATAGCTATAAGCACGTCGCAAGTAAAATCAATCAAACCGAGGTCGCGGTCTTTACCGTCCTCGTATACCTTCTCCAACACGCCGAACGAGCGCAAAATATCTGCGACATCGCATGCCGTAGCGCGGCTCAATTCCCTATCGACATTGGTATATACGCCTATTTTCATATTAATTATTATACTATGAATTAATTATTTATACAATCAGATTTTGTTCAATAACAACAGATATTCCACGTTTTTACGCTCGCGTATAGGAGCCGTCGTACTGCCGAGCACTCTCATCCCCAGCGATGCGGAAAAATCGCAAATATCTTTTACGACGCTATCTCTTGCCTTAATATTAGTAACTATTCCGTTTTTGCTCAAGTGCCGCTTACCTACCTCGAACTGCGGCTTGACGAGCGCAATTATATATCCGCCCTGCCTTATCAAAGCGCATACTGCGGGCAAAATCAACTTAAGAGAAATAAAACTGACGTCAATACAGGCAAAATCGCATTGTCGCCCGATATCGCTCTCGGTAAGGTATCGTGCGTTGGTCTTATCTTTTATAATTACTCTGTTATCGTTTTTGAGCTTGTCGTCAAAGGCGCATTCGCCGATATCTACCGCTATTACTTGCCTTGCACCGTTTTGCAGCAAGCAATCGGTGAAGCCCCCGTTAGACGCTCCTATATCCAAACATACGTAATCTTTAACCGAAAAGGAAAATTCTTTCAATGCCTTAGCGAGCTTTTCGCCGCCGATAGACGCATAGGCAGGCATAGCAAGCAATTCTATATTAGACTCGCCGCCGACTTCCGCAGACGCCTTATCGCATATCTTTCCGTCAAGCAATACTCGCTTGAGCTCAATCATCTGTTGCGCCTTATTCCTGCTGAGGGAAAACTTTATGGCTACGGCGTTATCTAATCTCATCTATAAGCTGCTTTATTTCGGACGTAAGCTGCTCTAAGCCAAAGCCGCTCATCTCCAACAATTCGCCAAGCGACGCGTGCGTCATCGTAATGTCGTCTACCGCCTTTATTTTTATCCTCGGATGCAGATCAACAAAGTTATAATACTCGAGCACCGCGCTGCCGAAGCCGCCTGCAAGCACGTTGTCCTCCATCGTCATGATTTTCCTGTCTGCGATAGCGCGCAGCATATCGGTATCGAGCGGCTTGACAAATCTTGCGTTGATTACGTCGATATTCCCCAGTGCCTTAGCAAGTTTCATCGCGATATCGTTCATGAGCGCGCCGCAGGCAAGTATAACGACTTCCCCGCCGCAATCTCTGACAACTTCCCATTTGCCGAGCTTTACGGGAGCGTGAGTATCGTATTGCCTTGTAAGGTCGTACTTGGGATATCTGATTGCAAGAGGATGGGTATACTCTACGGAAAAATCCAACGCGTCCTCAAGCTCCCGATAATCCTTAGGCGCAAATACCGTCATATTGGGGATAGAACGCAAAAAAGATATATCGTACAGCCCCTGATGCGTCTCTCCGTCGCCGCTGACAAATCCCGCTCTGTCGATACATAGAGTTACGTCGCAGTCATTGAGACACATATCATGAATCACTTGGTCATACGCCCTTTGCAAAAATGAGGAATATACTGCAAAGTAAGGCTTCTTACCGCCCATTGCCATACCCGACGCCATACATAGCGCGTGTTGCTCCGCTATTCCTACGTCCGCAAATTGCCCCGGCGCGGCGGCTTTTACAGCATCAAGTCCCGTACCGTCCGCCATAGCTGCGGTAATGGCAAATATATCTTTATCGGCCTTTGCAAGCGCAGCAAGTTTATTGCCCATAACCGAGCTGAAGGTCTTGCCTTGGCGTGCCGACGGATTGTAACTGTGATATTTATCGGGATGCGCTTCCGCTTCCGCATAGCCCTTACCCTTGATAGTATGGACGTTGATGATAATGCTCTTTTCCGCGCTCTTTGCCCTCGCGAACATCGATATCAAGTCGCTCAAATTATGCCCGTCTACAGAACCGAAATAGGATATGCCGTACTCGCTGAAAGGCTTGCGGATACTGTCCAAGTCTCTCAAGTATTCCGCTATTCCGCCCACGTTCACCGATATGGACATATCGTTATTGTTGATTATGGCTATAAACTTTTTATGTAGCGTGGATGCGTCATTGAGCGCTTCGTATACCAAGCCGCCCGTCATCGCGCCGTCGCCTATCAGCGTTACGATTTCCTTCTCGTCGCCGATATCTGCGCGCAGCAATCCGCAAGCAAGAGAAATAGATGTAGACGAGTGCCCTGTATTGGCGGCGTCGTACACGCTCTCCTCGCTCTTTGGGAAGCCCGATATGCCGTCCTTGGTGCGCAGCGTCAAGAAGTCGTCTTTCCTGCCTGTCAATATCTTGTGAGCGTAGCACTGATGTCCCACGTCGAGTATTAATCTGTCGGAATCGAAATCGAATACGTAATGGAGCGCGATTATGAGCTCTACCACTCCGAGATTGGAAGAAAGGTGTCCGCCCTTTTCCAAAACGACGCTAAGTATCAATTCTCTTATCTCCGCGGCGAGTTGCTCAAGCTGCGGAATGTCGAGAAGTTTAATATCCTTAGGCGAATTGACGTTACGGAGTATGCTCATTTATTTCTCTTTTCTGTCCTTTTTTTCTTTTTCTTATCGCTATCTCTTGAGAAAAGCGATATGGCTTTAGCCGTCAATATTATATATTCTTCGGCATTTTTTACGGCAAGCCGCTTCATGCAAGCCTTGCCCCCTACGGTAAGTCCCGCTATGGTAGCGGATATTGCTATCACTATAAACGGCGCAGCCGCTCCTTCCATGCCCGCGATCAATCCTCCGGCAATGGTAGCTCCGCACGCCCCGCACAGCACTCCGCACATATCTCCGATTACGTCTGCGCAGATGTTGTTTACTTTCTCTGCATTGCGAACTAATCCTATGGCTATTTTAGCACGCTTTTTATCACAATGCAAAACCTTTTTTAACTTATCTTCGTCGCAAGAGGTTACCGCTACGCCTATGCCGTCGAATATTATGGCTATCAGTATCATAAACAGCAGCAGCATTACCGCAATTATTATGTCTGTATATCCCGTTACAACTTGCGACAGCATACTCGTCATGAACGAGAGGCAGAAAGTAATCAGCGTTACCTTAGCCGCCCAAGCCGAGTTCTTGTCCTTTTTTACCTGCCTTCTTTCGTTGTCGTTACGGCGGCAGTTGCCTTCGCCGATATCTTTATTATTATTCCGCATATAAAATTATATTTAATTGATATATGCGAATATGCTTGTCTTGTCAAAAAGCTCTATTCAGCAGATAATCGGAAAAGGCATTCAACTTATCCGCTCTTACTCCGTATTGCGACAGCGCGCCTTTAGCCTTGTCGTTGAGTTGCTTGATATAAGCTCTTGCCTTATTCACTCCGTTTATAGACGCATAGGTTACCTTGCCGTTTTTGCAATCTTGATTGACTTCCTTGCCCATAGTAGCGCTATCGGAAGTGATATCCAATATATCGTCGACAATCTGAAATATCTCGCCCAAGCAGTCTGCATAGTTCTCTAAAGACTCGAGCTCTTCTCCGCTGCATCCGCAAGCGACTGCTCCGCCGCACAGCGCAGCCCTAAGCAAGGCGGAAGTCTTTAACCTGTTGATAGCGACAATCTTTTCGTAATCCGCCCCCACGCCGCCGATATTGCTTAAATCGAGACACTGTCCGCCTACCATTCCGCACATACCGCTTGCCTTGGCGATATAAGACGCCGCCTTATAGGAGTGGACGTCTTCTACCGACAGCAGTCTTTCGAACGCCATATTGAGCAGCGCGTCTCCCGCCAGCATTGCGATGCCTTCTCCGTACGCCTTATGTACGGAAGGCTTGCCGTGCCTTAAAGCGTCGTCGTCCATGCACGGCATGTCGTCATGCACCAAGGAATAATTATGAATCATCTCCAGCCCTTGCGCTATGTGCTCGACGCTTGCCGCATCTGCGCCGCAGAAATCCGCGCCCAAATAGACAAGCGCGGGACGCACTCTTTTCCCTCCGGAAGTCAAGGCGTATTCCACTGCGCTCCACAGCGGCTCGTACTTGCAAGGATATTCCTTGAGATAGGCAGCAAGTCCCTGCTCGAATTGCCTTTTTGCGGCGGCAAGATACTCAGTTATCGCTTCCAAGTTCCAATCCTTCTTCTTTAATGCCGTCGAGCTGACGCGTGAGCAGAGTCAGCTTGCCCTTGTACTCTTCAAGCATCTTCAAGCACTCTTCGGACAGCTTGATACCGCTGTCGAAATGCTTAAACGCATCGTCGATGGAAGTATTTTTATCTTCCATTATACTTACCAAGTCCTCGAGCTTTTTCAGTTTTTCCTCAAATTGCATATTTCACCCTGTTATAGTTGCGTCGACCTTGCCGTCGCTGCCGTTGATTACGATTTCTTTGCCCTTATCCATCTGCTTTACGCTCTTCAATCTTACGCCCTCTTTATCCGTAATATAAAAGTAACCTCGCTCGAGCATCGCCGATGGATTGAGCGCATTGAGCGACGCTATGGCTTTATGCAGACGCAAAGCTCTATCGTTTACAGCGTTATTGATTGACACTCTTGCGTCGCTCAGCCTATGCTCCAGCATACTTTGCGCGGCGGTAATTCTATTCTCCGCAATCATGTTCATACGCGATAAAGCCAAAGATATCTCGCTGTAGCCGTCTGCTATACGCGACTTTATCGACTGAGTCATGATACCGCGCAGCTCTTCGAGATACACGTACAATTCCTTTAAGTCAAAGGCTATCAGATGAGCTGCCGCCGTAGGCGTAGCCGCTCTTACGTCTGCGACCATATCGCACAGCGTATAATCGGTCTCATGTCCCACCGCGGACACAATCGGCGTAGACGCGCCGTATATTGCCTTAACAAGGCTCTCGTCGTTGAACGGCATAAGTTCTTGCTGCGAGCCGCCGCCGCGAGCGATAATAATAAGATCATAACCGAGCTTATCTACGGTGTCGACCGCCGCGCATAATTGAGCAGCGCAGCCCTCGCCCTGCACCTTGACGTCAAATACGGCGATGTCCGTAGCGGTATTTTTTGCCCTGCAAGTAGTTACGATATCGCGAATTACTGCGCCTGCCTTGGACGTTATCACGCATACTTTTGCGGGATACTTGGGTATGGACTTCTTATGACTTTCGTCAAAGTAACCTTGCTCGCGCAATCTGTTTTTAAGCATCTCGAGCTTAAGCGCAAGCGCGCCTTCGCCCAGCGGCGTTATCCTCAATGCGTTGAATGATAACTTACCCGCCTTGTGCCAATAGTCCACGCTTCCGAATAATACTACCGTCTCGCCGTCTTTAGGAACATAGTTATTCCTAATCCCGAAGCAGTTGCACTGTATAGCGGCATTTTCGTCTTTAAGCGTGAAAAAAGCGTTGCCGCCGCTCACCCTTATACCGCTGACCTCGCCGCATAGCTGTATATCGTGCAGCATTTCTTCTGCGGCAAAGACGTTCTTGATATAACTGTTAAGTACGGTAACGCTTAGATATTCCATTATTTAATTCTGTTGATAGCAGCTTGCAGCGTATTTTTCAACAGCATAGATATAGTCATCGGACCTACGCCCCCGGGGACCGGAGTAATAAACGAGCACTTGGGAGCAACGCTTGCAAAGTCGACGTCGCCGTAAAGTTTGCCGTCAATTCTGTTAATGCCCACGTCGATGACGATAGCCCCGTCCTTTACCATATCTGCGGTAACAAATCCCGCTCTGCCTACCGCAGCCACCAATATATCGGCTTGGCTTGCAATTTCCGCGATATTGCGTGTGCGACTGTGGCATACGGTAACTGTGCAATCTGCATTAAGCAGCAGCATTGCCATAGGCTTGCCTACGGTGTTGCTCCTACCTATCACTACCGCGTGCTTGCCCTTAAGTTCATGCTTCGTGCTTGCAAGCAGGCTCATTATACCCAGCGGCGTGCAAGAGACGGTGTTGGGACGGTTCATAGACAGCAGTCCCGTATTGGCAGGCGAAAAGCCGTCCACGTCCTTACTGTCGGGGATTAGCGAGAGCAAATACTCGCTGTCATAGCCCTTAGGCAACGGCAACTGCACTAATATACCGTCTACTTTATCATCGCAAGCAAGCGCCTTAATTACGTCTGCAATTTGCTCTTGAGGCACTCCGTCCTCGAATTTATGACATATAGATTCAAAGCCTACTTCGGCGCAGCCCTTAATCTTATTATTGACGTAAGTATGCGATGCGGGATCGTCTCCCACGATGATTACGGCAAGCGCTACTTTCCTGCCGTATTTATTTACAAACTCCTTAGACTCTTGCTTAAGGCTTTCTCTTACCGACGCCGAAACGGCCTTGCCGTCAATTATCTCCATCTTTCTTTACTCCTTCAAGCTGTTTATATACGCCCGCAAGCACTCCGTTTACGAACGCGCTGCTATTTTCTGTAGAATAGCACTTTACAAGGTCGATTATTTCGCTGATAGACACCGAGTACGGGATATCGTGAATATACTTCATCTCGTAAGTTGCCACAAGCAACGCGGCAAGGTCCGCCTTGAATATTCTTATGGAATTAAAATTGGTAGTATTGCCCGATATCATGGATATCAACTCGTCGTAATGAGACTTTACGCCCTCGTACACTTGCTTGATATAATCTTGATCCGCCTGAGAAAACTCTACGTCTGCCTGAAGCAAATCGTATGATACGCTGGGGACTTGTCCGCCGTTAAACAGATACTCGAATACCAATTTATACGCGCTGTCTCTTGCTAATCTTCTACTCATACGCTCTCCGTAAAAAAATCCCCGCAACGCTATAGCAATGCGGAGAAAGGAATCAGTTGTTGGATACTACGCCTGCGACAAAGACGTTGATACTTTTCACCTTATAAAAAGTAGCTTCTTCGACGGCTTGCTTTATCCTCTCTTGCATTGCGCAAATCACTTGCGGAATAACATAGCCGTAATACACGTTGACAGCTATATCTATTGTGGCAAAATTATTCTTGAGCGCGACTACTATGGCATTGGTGCGGTTCTTGCGCGAAGGGGTAAACGACGGACCGTTGACGCCCACCTCGTACGAAACGGACGCAATCCCTTCCACCTGCGAAGCTACTCCGCTCACGATGGAAGATATCACGCCCGAATACGTATCCTGATTGCTTATATTTTCTTCCTTTTCGACTTTCGCCATGCTTAAAATCTCCGCTGCATATTATTGCCTATTTATACGGATATTTTAGCATATGGCAGTTAAAATTACAAGTATATTTACTCAATCATTACGCCGCGCAAGGAACTACGAAGACTTGCTTTGCGCTGTAATCGGTCTCGGACAGTATTACTGCAAGTATCTGAGAAATCTGCTCGTCGGAAAGCTCCGCGTTAGGCACTACCACATTGACGTTATTGGTGCTCATTGTAACCACCGCGTCGTTAAAGCCCTGCGCCTTAATCAAGCCCTCGATTACCAGCTCCTTCTCGATTGCAGACAGCAGCTCCATCTTCTTTGCCCCGGCAGAAGTAATCATGTCTTCGCTGGAGTCCGCCGATGCCAAGATAGCGTCGAGATAGGCAAACTCTTCCGCTCTTGCCGTCTCTCTGTCCGTGCGGTACGAGGAGAAGAACGTGTCAACGGGGTTGTTGACTACAGAGTCGTTCTTGTCTGTCGTCAACTTGGAGTTGAGCACGAAATTCAGCGCGCCGGTTACCACCAACAGGGCTAACATAATGCACAGCAACAGGACATTATTAAAGGTAG
>CAMWNK010000035.1 GCA_947175555.1 uncultured Clostridia bacterium
TGATAGTATACGGCGTATATCCCGACGGGGAGAAGGTGGAAATCAACGTCAACGACTATACGTACACGCCGCAAGATACTCTTGCAGACGGAGACAATACGATAACTGTCAGCTACGGCGAGTTGAGCGCGACGTTTACGGTGAGGGCAGGAGAAGGCGGAGTCGGCAATTTCGATGGCAGTAAATACGTAAGCAAAAAGTTGTATTTGATTACAATAATCGCAGT
This sequence comes from uncultured Clostridia bacterium, assembly GCA_947175555.1. Lineage (GTDB taxonomy): Bacteria > Bacillota > Clostridia > Christensenellales > UBA3700 > Alloclostridium. Next base: position 227 of record CAMWNK010000035.1, read on the forward strand.
AGGCGGTTTGATATTGCTAAGCGTAATACTTGCATGCGTCATAATCAAACTTGCAAGACGTATACAGCGTCTTTTTGCCGCCGCGGGAATATCCGAGGACGGACGGATAGACAGCGGTAAATCGCAAGATAAGGACCACTCTCAAGGCAGTAGCGGTGATTATAAAGACGAGGATTAAGCAATAATTTACATATATAATTCGCGTCCCGATATCGGATAAGTATATCGGGACGCATTATTGTATTAAGGGGCTGTGAGAGCAACCGATATGTTTAAGAATAATGCTTTACGGCAAGGACGCATATTGACTTTACGACGGTATCAGTTTATAATTGGCTTATGAATACACTTATTGATATTATTAATTCCAATCCATTTTGCTTTGACAATAACGATGCTTTATACGATAAAGCTGTAGCCTCATGGGACAGACGCAGTCGTATAGTCAGCGGCGACGATGACGGCGATTTTACGATAGGTGAAACGCCGCTGTCTGAGTATCCGCGCCCCAATATGGAGCGAGGCGGCTATACTTGCCTCAACGGCATGTGGAATTACGCTATCATATCGTGCAGAGAATACGTACGCAAGAACGGCGTAATCAATAACTTTCACGGAAAGATAATGGTGCCGTTTTCTCCCGAGTGCGATTTATCGGGAGTAGGAAAGATACTCAATTACAACGAGACGCTTATATACGATACGTCATTCCGCGCATCTGGCAGAGGCAGAATAATTCTTCATCTCGATGCCGTGGACAATATCTGCGAGGTGTTTGTCAACGGCAAGAGCGTATGCCTGCATCAGGGCGGATATCTTCCCGTGATAGCCGATATTACCGATTATGCGGAGGCGGGAGATAACAATCTGCAAGTGCATGTACTTGATTTTACCGATAAGAGCTACGCGCCCAAAGGCAAACAGACCTTAAGACGCGGAGGGATTTGGTATGCTCCTTGTTCCGGCATATGGGGGAGCGCGTGGATAGAAGAAGTCCCCGACGTTTACATAAAGGATATCTGCTGTATCCCCGATTGCGATGCGTCCGAGGTCAACGTACGGCTTAAGTTCAGCGGCGAGGTGAGCCGCGCCGAGATAAGAGTATATGACGACGGTAAGGAGATAGCCGTAGCTAAGGCTCAAGAGGGAGATAACATAATCAAACTCGGCTCCTTTACATATTGGTCGCCCGATAATCCTAAGCTGTACACACTGTCCGTTACGGCGGGAGAGGATAAGATAAAGAGTTATTTCGGAATGCGCAAGATAGAGCTTGCCTTGGATGCCAAGGGCATAAAGAGAATTAAGCTAAACGGTGAATTCATCTTCATGAGCGGAGTACTCGATCAAGGCTACTTCCCCGAGACTATGCTCACTCCGCCGAGCGATAGGGCAATGATAAACGATATAGTCAAGATGAAGCAAGCGGGCTTTAATACAATACGCAAGCATATCAAGATAGAGCCCCTGCGTTGGTACTGGCATTGCGACAGACTGGGCATGTTGGTGTGGCAGGATATGGTATCGGGCGGCGGCAGATACTCTCTGCCCGTGATAGCCGTATTGCCATTTATAGGAGTGATGCTTGACGATACTAAGAATTATAAGGCATTCGCTCGTCCCAGCGCAGACGACAGGGCGGAGTATAAGAAGTTTACGGGCGAGACGGTAGAGTATCTGAGCACGTTCCCTTCAATCGTAATGTGGTGTATTTTCAACGAGGGTTGGGGACAGTTCGACAGCGTGGAAGTTACTAAGTACGTGCAATCGATAGACTCCACAAGATTGATAGACAGCGTAAGCGGTTGGCACGATCAGGGTAAGGACAGCTCAGACTTTAAGTCATTGCACATCTATTTCCGTAAGGTCAAGATGCCGCGCAAGGAAGAGCGGTGCGTGATTCTTTCCGAGTTCGGCGGTTATTCTATGCCGGTTGAGGGACACATGCAGATGCCGCACAAGCTGTTCGGTTATAAGATATATAAGGATGCCGATACTTTGCGCAAGAGCATAACTAAGCTGTACGATTATCAAGTTACGCCGTATATCGAGAGCGGACTGTGCGCGGCGATATACACGCAGCTTAGCGACGTCGAGGAAGAAATCAACGGCATATTGACATATGACCGCAAGGTAAATAAGGCGGGTGATTTATTTAAGAGTATTAACGACAGACTGTACTTCGAGCACGCTGTACATACCGGGGCGATTAAATCCGCCGCCGATATCGTAGCAGGCAATAATACGGAAAAGTAAGTTAGCTGCATAAATCTAATATATATAAGACGCGTCTTAACAGTCGCGTCTTTTTCAATACATATAAATCGATTATAGGTCGAGCAGTTTTCGCCGCGCTTTTTGCGGCAAGGCGTCGAAAAATAAAATTTACGCTAAATTGGATTTCATACGTTTAATAACCGCGCTTTTGGCAACAATCACTATGCGATGGTCAGAAAAATACTTACGGTATGCGTCGTAGCGGCGGCGCTTGCAATTACATATATCACTCCCTTAACGCTGGCGGGCGGCGAGCCTGAGATAGAGGTCTATCTTGCAGGCAGGCAGGATGGCGGCGTATATACGGGCGTAATGACTATTATCGATACGGATAAATCGGGCGCGGAAAAATTATACTCCCACAGCGATTTTATGGGTATATCATTGCGATATCCTGTCGATAATAGCGATGTCGACGCGCTGTGCGCTAAGCTGGCAACCAAGGTTGTAAGCAAGCAGGTTACGTCAGACGGTATAGAGTGCGTTTATTTATATTCGCCTCTGCTTACCGAAAGCGTGCGCATAGACGGTGCGGCAGTGAATATGCAGATTGCAATAACAGATAACTACCTTATCGTGGGCTTCCCGCTCATAATGGGCAGTTACTAAAATATCGGAGGTAAAATATGAAAAGAAAGTCTGACAAGCCTGAACGTAAGGCGAGCAGAATAGGTGAGGGTAACGCCGAGGGCGGCAGAAGCAAGAAGGCAGCTGCTAATGTGGCGGTCTTCTTTAAGAAGAACATTTACCTCATACTGATGATTCTGTGCGTCCTTGCAATCATCGCGATGATTATCGTGGCGGCGGTGTACAACTCGTCCAACAAAGGGCCCGATACCGATATCGGCGTCATTAAGCCCGATAATCCCACTCCGTCCGTCCCCGACGATCCCGTTATAGACGAGCCGGATACGCCCACCCCACCTGCGCCTGTATGGACGTTTGCGCCCCAGTTGCCTATGGACGCCGCCGTATCTAAGTCATACGTAGAGGATACGCTGGTGTTCAATCCTACGCTCAATAAGTATATGGTGCATCTCGGCACCGACTTTGCGGCAGAAGCGGGCACGAGAGTCAACGCGGTGTTCGACGGAGTAGTCAAGTCCATAGATACGGATTCGTATTACGGCACGGTAGTAACTATCGACCACAGCAACGGTTACGTTACGACGACGCGTCTGCTTGACAATGTATGTGTCAATGTCGGCGATAGTGTAAAGACAGGCGACATGATAGGAGAAGTAGGCAGCGGCTACTTCGAGATTAAGGACGGAGCGCATACTCACATTGAGCTCGCCATAGACGGTCAAGACGCCGACTTAATGAAATATATTCTTCAGGGCGATAAATAAGCCCGTTGTAATTACCCCCTCTTAAGCGGAAACGCGGTGCAAGTCGGCACCGCGTTTTTGCATATAACGCGCGCGTTGCACAATAATAAAATTAACCTTTTTGCGTTGAAATAGGGTGCATGTATGAGTTTTGCTCTTGCCATTTGCATATATGTGTGCTATAATGAATAAACACTGTAAGGAGCGACTTTATGGCAGGATTATACACTACATTATGCGCGGCGTTCAACTTGTCGGGAGTAACTGATAAGAGTGTCTTGGGCTATCCTCTGTGGCTGGTAGTTACGGTGGGATTGCTTGCGCTGTGCGTTGTAGTGGTTTTGGTGGCTATCATCACCAACGAACTGTCTAAGGGATTGTCGCATAAGAAGAGCAGTGAAGAAGAGGAAGAGGGCGAGCTATCCGAGGTAGAAGAAGCCGAGGAGCAACCGCAGGCTCAGACATTGTCCGAAGAAAATACGGGCGATGCCGCAAAAGATAAGGAACCGTTAGACAACTCTAAAGATAAGCCTGCAAGCGTAGTATCTATAGCCGCCGCTAACGATAAGGCTATAAGAGAGGACAACAGTCTGTTCAATGCAGAGCTTGCAAAGGTAGACAATAAAGCAGACGATACTAAGCCGACTGTCGGCGAGCAGCAGCCGCAGCAAGATAATAAAAAGCAAGACGAAAGCGCGCAAGATTCAGGCTATGCGCGTCGAGCTAAGCACGCAGCCACTTCGCGCAAGCGTAAGGAGATGAAAGTCGCGCTTGACGGCTATCTGCCTTATATTAAGGATGAGCCCGTGCCGCTTGCAACCGTCAGAGCTTACGAGGGCGGAGGATACTTCAGCGGCGGCGGAAGAAAGGAAAAGCCGCTTGCAACGTACAGTCTCTATAGCGACGAGCTTACCGAGAAGGTGCGCAGCGTGCATGAAGGGCAGGCTCGCCCTGCCGCGCCGGTTGCGCCTGGTCCGAGAGTTAGGTCTGAGGATGCGGCAATGCCCGCGCCTCGCGCCGCCGCAGCTACGCCCGCAGTAGATCCTATTTATGACGGAGAGCCCGAGTTAATAGACAACAGCGAAGAGTACGAAAGGATGCGTTTGGAGACGAGATACGACCGCTCGTTCAATGCCAAGCTCATTCAGTCCGACGACGAGACTCAGCGCAGATACGGCTCGTTGCGTAACAGATTGCTTGCATATAAGGGAGTTAAGAGCCGCGTCAGCTGGGGCGGAGATACCTTTAAGCTGGGGCGTCGTACGATTGCCAAGATAGGTATCAACGGTAAGTCATTATTGCTTTATTTGGCAATAGATCCCGCATCGTGTCAAGGGACTAAGTACCGCGTTGACGATGTATCCGCTTACTCGAAATACGCCGAGGTGCCCTGCAGATATAAAGTTGCCGGAGACAGAAAACTGATGTATGCCCGCGAGCTTATTGATATATTGCTCGATGACGAGGCTTTTGGCGAAGAGAGCGACGTGATAATCATGCAACCTTATCAAAGCGACGAGGAATTGATACGCTTGGGCTTGATTAAGATTGTGCCCGTATCGGGCAATTAACTTGTCTATTTGATATTTTTATCAGTGAGGATAAGCGCTTTACAGCGTACGCGATATACGTCATCTGACGAGTAATTGAAGGTGTTGACTATTGAGTAAGGCGATATGCCTTCTTTTTTTTATTCAAGCGGTTGCGCGCGCGTCGCCGCTGTGATATTATATAGTCGATTGGAAGATTAGGACGCAGCGCGTTAAGTACCAAGGGACGGAGGAGTGCCCTTGGGCGAAAAACGTGAGTTTGCGGTGCTGCGCCCGCTCCCGCTTTACCGAATCGTGATTTAGCGAGCTTCCAACGCAATCATTGCAGGAGGTCGCTTTTTTTGGACTATTCTTTAGCTTGCCGCATTCTTGACGGCTTGCCGCCGAGTTCGTATAATCTCGATGTCGTCAGCGAACTTGTTGCGCAGATGCGGCTACCTCTTAATTCTCTTAAGGTTATACATATTGTCGGCACCAACGGTAAGGGCTCTGTGTCTGCAATGACGCGCAGCGCTCTGACGGCGTGCGGCTATAAGACAGGCTGCTTTAACTCTCCTTGCGTGTTTGATAGGAGAGAGAGCATTATATTAAATAACAATCCCATAGACGAGATTAGGTATGTCAAGGCATTCAATGCCGCGTATTCGGCAATAGACGCCGTAGAAGTAAAGTGCGGGAGAAAGCCTACGGCATTCGAGACAGAGACAGCCATGGCGCTGTATACGTTTATCGCCGAGGGCTGCGACTTTGCCGTAATAGAGGCGGGGCTAGGCGGCAAGGACGATGCGACCAACATAGTGAGCAATACAGTCGTCGCGGCTTTTACGTCAATATCGTTGGACCATACAGCGATACTCGGCGACAGTCTGCAGGCTATAGCTATTAACAAGGCGGGTATAATCAAGAGGGGATGCACGGTAGTTTCTGCGCCTCAGCCGCAGGAAGTGATTGACGTAATCTCCGCAGCGGCCGCAAGTTGCGAATCGGATTTTACCGTATGCAATGTCGGCAGAGTAATTGACTTTAGTATAGACGGACAGTCGGTAGAAGTAGACGGCACAATATATCGCATACCTCTAATAGGCACATATCAAGCGCAGAATTTAGGTTTGGCGCTGGGTATACTCGGCGCGCTTAATCTGAGAGGATACGACTTGCCCGAAGATAAAATAAAGCTATCTTTGGCACATATCAGTTGGCGGGGACGTATGCAGATAATAGGGCATAATCCCTTATTCGTCTTGGACGGGGCGCACAATCCCGCAGCAGCGCAAGCCCTCGCAGACAGTATTGATATGTATTTAGGCGGCAGAGTTACGTTGCTTATGGGAGTGTTTAAGGATAAAGACTATAAAGCGGAGTTGGATATCTTGCTGAATAAGGCGGATAGGATAATAGCTTTTGATTGGGATAACCCGCGCGCGCTGTGTGGCAAAGAGCTGATAGCTACATGCGGCAAGGCGGATATAGATAAGCATTACGTGCCTGATATGCGCGATGCAATCAGGCTTGCTATCGAGCTTAGCGGTTCAAGCGGCGCGATAGTTGCGACAGGCTCGCTGTCGCATCTTAAATATGTAGAGGAGGCGTATCATAGTTTATGGTAGATTACGAAGCGGCAAAGCAAGCCGTTAAAGCATTGTTGGAAGCAATAGGCGAGGACGTTGACCGCGAAGGACTGAGGGATACGCCCGACCGCGTAGCAAGGATGTATGCGGAGCTGACTTTGGGCATGGACGAGGACGCGGGTAAGCACTTGCAAGTTACGTTTAACAGCGACAGCGACGGATTAGTGCTTGAGAAGGATATTACTTTCTATTCTACCTGCGAGCATCATCTTATGCCTTTTATGGGTAAGGCACACATAGCGTATCTCCCGTCGGGCAAGGTTGCGGGACTGAGTAAACTTGCGCGCACGGTCGAGGTCTATGCCCGTAGATTGCAGATACAGGAGCAGCTCACGTCTCAGATAGCGGATGCCGTAGACAATTATCTTTTACCGCGCGGAGTTATGGTCGTGATGGAGGCGGAGCATACTTGCATGACAGCACGAGGTATAAAGAAGGCGGGAAGCAAGACTTTGACTTATGCTTGCAGAGGCGAATTTGTAGATAACGCTCAGCTCAGGAGCGACGTCTTTGCGTTGATAAAGGGATAGCATGAACAGGGTTAACGCAATATATTGCAATAAGGAGTATAGAAAACTGCTCGACATCATAGCCGACAAGGAGGCAGACAGAGAGTTTTGCCGCCATGGATTGGGGCACTTGCTCGACGTTGCGCGCATAGCCGCGATTATTGCGGCGGACAGCAATATGGATATCAAGCGCGATATTATCTATGCCGCGGCGCTCATGCATGATACAGGCAGAGCGATAAGCGATAGCAATCATGCCAAGGAGTCGGCAAGAGTGTGCCTTAGCATATTGCCCGAGTGCGGCTACAGCGAGGATGAGACTGATTTAATTGCCGATGCCGTGGCAAATCACTCAGGCGGAGGAGATGGTCTTGCCGAGATATTGTTTAAGGCGGATAAGCTATCGCGGATATGTTGCGAGTGCGCCGTTTCCGATAAGTGTAAGTGGGATAAGATTAATACGGAGATAACGCTGTGAAAGATGCAATAACTATAGGCAACACAAGATTTTTACTGCACGGACATACTTATATTATGGGGATTCTCAACGTTACGCCCGACTCTTTTTCCGACGGCGGCAGATACGACACCGCGGACAGAGCGCTCAGGCATTGCGAAGAGATGATAAAGCAAGGCGCGGACATAATAGATATCGGCGGAGAATCCTCGCGTCCCAACCACGTGAAGATAAGCGCGCAGGAAGAGATAGACAGAGTAATGCCTGCGCTGAGCGCGATAAAGAAAGAGTTTGATATACCGATATCGCTCGATACCTGCAAGAGTGAGGTGGCAGCCGAGGGCGTTAAGGCAGGCGTCGATATGATCAACGATATTTGGGGCTTGAAGTATGACGGCGATATGGCTAAAGTCATTGCAAAGTCAGGTGTAGCGTGTTGTCTTATGCACAACAGAGTTACTCCCGATTATACCGATTATATGCGAGATATTTACTCCGACTTGGAGCAAAGTCTTGCATTGGCTAATTCCGCGGGGATAGCTAAAGATAAGATAGTGCTCGATATTGGCATAGGATTCGGCAAGACGCAGATGGACAATATTATCGCGCTCAATCGTATGGACGAGCTGTTTAAGCTGGATTGTCCGCTGCTTTTGGGCGTATCGCGCAAGTCGGTTATCGGCGCAGTGCTTGGAGATAAGGTCGACGATAGAGAAGCCGCCACGGTAGCTCTTACAGCTCTTGCAGCCGTAAAGGGAGTGCAGTTTGTAAGAGTGCACAACGTGGGCGATAACGTAAAGGCGGCAAAGATGATAAGAGCCGTAACAGAGGAGAGATTGGGATGAAAGATACTATAAGCGTTACGGGTATCGAGGCGCACGGATATATAGGCGTGTATGCTAAGGAGAAGAAAGTCGGGCAGAAATTTATAGTGGACTTTACGTTGCATTTCGGAAGTATCGGCGCGACGGACAGACTCGATGATACAGTAGATTACTCTAAAGCGGCGCAGCGCGTTAAGTCTTATATCGAGAGTGCCGAGTGCGACTTGATAGAGACGGCAGCGGCTGATATAGCCCGCATGTTGATAAGAGAGAACGGCGTAACGGGAGTGAGCGTAACCGTGCATAAGCCCGAGGCTCCGATAGGCTTTAAGTTTAGTGATGTGAGCGTTACGTGCAATCTTTTATGGCAAGACGTGTGTCTTGGGCTGGGCAGCAATATCGGGGACAAGCGCGCGCATCTCGACTATGCCGTAGCTAAGCTGAAAGAGTGCGAGCATTGTAAGGATTTGACGGTGTCAGATTATTACGTTACCTCGCCGTACGGCGTTGTCGATCAAGACGACTTTGTAAATGCGTGCGTAAGATTGCATACGTATCTTACGCCGCTTGAGTTGCTCGATATGTGTCTTGCGATAGAGAAAGAACGGGGCAGAGAGCGTACGTTGCGCTGGGGACCGAGGACGCTGGATATAGATATATTGCTGTATGGGCGCGAGGTTATTTCCTCGCCGTCTCTGACGGTGCCTCATCCTGATATGGACAGACGCAGATTTGTGCTCGAGCCGCTGTCGGATATTGCAGGAGACTTTATACATCCATTAATCGGTAAGAGCATAAGACGCATGTCGGAGGAATTGAAGGATTGAAGGTAGTTATATTGTCATGTTCGCCGAGGAAGGGCGGAAATTGCGATATACTCACAAGCGCTGTTGTTAGGCTTATAAGCGGCGCGGAGGTATATTACAGCCGCGATATAGAATGCAGCCCGTGCGATGGTTGCGGGTATTGCGAGAGGGCAGGCGTGTGCAAGCACGGCGACGGCGCTGTCGCACTGTATGAAAAACTTCTTGCAGCGGATGCGATATTGGTGATTGCTCCCGTATATTTTTATTCTTTCGACGCGCATACCAAGGCAATTATCGACAGAGCGCAATATCTGTGGCATAAGGTCAAGGATAGGCGTATCCCGCTATATTTAATAGCGTGCGGCGGGCAGAGCGGCGAGAATAATTTTACTTATATTCAAAAGGTGCTTGTAAGTTGTGGACTGGCAATCGGCGGCGACTACAAGGCGGGGCTCTTTTTTCCTTCTACAGACGCAGTCGGCGATATATTGCGCGGCGGAGGAGTGGAGCGCGCTTGTATTGCGGTGCAAGATTGGGGCTTGAGCAATAATTGATTTTAATAGTCAGCTTGCGCGCAGTTATTTAGATAAAAGAAAAAAATATAATTTTATGGATAGTAAAAAAACAGCGTACTTTGACTTTGACGCCGTTTGATTTTTATTTCAATGAGTTTATAAATGAACGCTACTTTGATTGATTATCCGTATGGGGTATATCGGCGTCGTTTGTCTCCGCGTTTTTTGCGGAGTCGGAAAAGTCTTCATTGATATTTTGTACGGCACTATTGTTTTCTGCGGGGGTATCGGCGTCGCAGTCATTGACTACTTCGCAGTTGAGTTCGCAATCGCTTGCGGCAATAGCGGCTTTCTTATCTCTGCGTCTTTGTACGAATATCTTACTCAGCGCCAATATTACGGGGATAAGTACGCCCAATATAAACCATCCTGCTTGGAAGTTGCTCGCGCTTACGGCAGGCTGCGCGCTTTCAAGAGTGGTGGGACCTATCACTATTGCATATACCGAGCCTATCATTAGACCGATTATGCAATACACCGTCTGAGGACGGAACTTTTTAAGACACAGCTTAGCAATTCTTGCAAAGGTGAATATACCTACAATCACCCCAAGACCGAACACAAGCAACGCCCAGAAGTAAGACAGTTGACCTTTAAGAAAAGAGCTGAGAGCATTGACGAGCTGCGCGTATATGCCGAAAATCATCAGCATTGACGAGCCGGATATACCGGGCATTACCATAGCCGCGATACATATTACTCCTGCAAAGAATAAGTAGAAGTAAGCTCCTACGCTCATATTGCTAAGATCTACAATAGAAGAATTGATATAAGGTATAAAGTATGTGAGCAGTACTACTACGGCAGCGCCTATGGGCAATAAGAGCATGGAGAGCCACTTGCCGCGCAGGGTGGCGCGCTCTTCGAATATGATTACGGGGATTGCCGCAACCGTCAAACCTATAAATACAGAGCTTACGGTATAAATATGACTTTCGAATATCGCGGATATAGCGAGCATTGCGATTATGAAGCCCGCCGCCCAGCCTATACCGATCTTGATAAGATAGATTAATGCGTCGATGCGTTCGCGCTTGCTGCCTTTTATAAGGCAAGCTATGCTGCCGATAAATTTATCGTAAAAGCCCATTAAGAAGGCTATAGTGCCGCCCGATACTCCGGGGACGCTGTCGGCAAACGCCATACACATGCCCTTTAGTGAGTCTGCTGCTGCGGACGCTGTCGCATATAAGGCTTTTTTAGCTTTTTGATTTTTCATTAAAGCGCTTTCTCTCCTCCGATTAAGCAAGCGTCCGCTCAATCGGGCGAAACTGCTTTAAGCAATTATATTATACAACTCGTTGAGCATACCGTCAAGGAAAGAAGATATAATGCGCCTGTCCTCATCCGAGCATGTAACTGCAATCGTAAAAGTAATAATTTTACGGAAAGTGTACAGTGACAGCTGCATATAAGGCTTTTTCTTTATAGCTCCCGTTATATAGAGATCCAACGGCTTAAGCGCGCCGAAGTCTGCCTCGTCGTCGGCGATGAGACCTATATTACTCAGTCCCGTATAAGGATTGTCATAGCCTATAGATATGGCGATTTCCGCAATAAATTGCGGGAATACCGCATATGCAAGATTGAGAAGCGGCAGGGCATAAAGTCCCATATACGGATCGGCTTTATTCTCATCGGAATTGCGCTTGACCTTAAGAGCGGTGGCCTTTGCGTCGTCGTCAAGCCTGTCGACGTGGCTTATCATAAAGCCTACATGGTTGGAGTAGCCGTAGCTGTCCTTTATGTCGATGTATCTGCGCAAGTCCACCATGCAGGGCACGCCGAGCGGCTTATCTTTATCCATTGACGTGGCTTTATACAGCTCGCGTATATAGGCGGCGAGGATAATATCGTTCACGGTTGCACCGATGGACTTAGCGTAGGCTTTTAGTTTATCGAAGGTTTCTTCATCTAAACGCTTGACGACTACATGCGGCTTAAGTTCTCCGCCTTTGACAAAGGGGAACTTAATCTTATCTTTTACCCTGCTTACGTTTTTGTACAGCCCCTTGGCTATCTTGCGCTTTTCCTCGTCGAATCCCGTATACAGCTGCCAATGACTTCTGTCGCCCGTCTTGACGGGGACGTCGGGATTGCGACCGTCGAGTATTTCCGTATATACTTGGGACAGCGTCTTTATAAAAGACTTCGTATCGCCGCCGTCCATACACATATGGTTGAGCAGCTGCACCAATATATCTTTTCCGCCGCAACGTATAATAGTTACTTTAATCTGCGCGTCGAATTGAGCAGGTATTTCGCGTACCAGCGCTTCGTCTGCGGCGCGAGCGGCTTTTGCCATGTCGGAATATTGCTTGAGCGTTACTACAGAGTCGATATCTATCTTCTTTACGCTCCAATACGGCTTGATGAAATTATTGTGATATCTCGAGTGAAGCACGGGTACGCGCTCGAGCATATACATATATGCCGCTTTGAGAGCTGCTATATCCAGCATTCCGTCGAAGTCTATTCTTACATGCAACATACGGTCGTAATAATTGCGGAATAGGTATTGCATCTTATCCCACATCTGAGCCTTAAGTCTTTTAGGTTGCTTTGTCATAAACTTCTCCGTAATGCGATTTCATATCCATTATATCATAACGTATTGTCTAAACGGGCAAAAAATGTCAGAGGGGATAAGTAAAAAATATATGATAAAACAACGTATTAAATAGACGTCTGTCTATTAAAGTAATAGCTCGGCGAAATTGCGGAATTATGATTTATTATTGCAAAACGCTCTTAAATACTGTATACTTATCTTATATTAATAGGTAAGGCGGGAGTAACATGGACGACATCAAAGAGCGCATAGAATCCAAGGACGGAGCCAATAAAGCGATACGCATAGACAAGTCGCCAAAGGTCGTGCCCGTAGCATTTGCAGCAATCGGCGCGGCGATAATGCTATGTCAATGGATAGTGGGGCTCAATCTTATTACGCTTATAGGCATGATTTATATGTGCGTAACGTCTGCTATTATTACGCTGTCGCTTGTGATTAAAAAGCGCGTGTATATCTGGCAGATTATCGGTTACGCTTTAGTAAGCATAGGAATATTTACATATTACGTGATTAACGGCGCCGATGCAGGTTGGGGCGCTTATATCAGCGGCAGTGCGGGCTTTGCGAGCGCGTCTCACAGTTTATGGCAGGGCAGCGGCAACTTTTTTACAAGGCTTGCGGGCAACTTGTTGCTCTGTTCGCCTTCTTTTATATTGCTGATGGCCATATGTGTGTTCGTAAGCAAGTGCGGCGCGGCAATCAGACTGCATAGGGGCATTGCTTACGGTATGGGCGTAGCGCTGATGGCTACTTCCGTGATATTTGTGTTTACTGCCAATCTCCGCTCTAAGCCGAGAGTATTCGATATGAGCGCGGGACATAACGATTATCTTAACAGTATCAAGCGCAACGCAGACGTCTCTTCGCCCAACGTGCTTTTTATATTGATGGACGATATGGGCTACGGCGATACTTCGTACAATGCCCGAAAGGCGGGTATAAATCCTGCTTTCGAGACTCCCAATATGGATTCCATTGCCGAGCAAGGCTGTGATTTCGATAATTTTTACGCCAATTACTCGGTATGTTCGCCCTCTCGTTTTGCTGCGATGACGGGCAGATATCCTTACAGAGGATATGCCGACAACGTCATGTATCCCACGGTCAATTCCGTTTCGCCTTTTTCCGCAACGCGCGTATTCAATTCCTTTGAGATGGGCGCTAATTGCGACGGTATGCTCGGAGATGAGGTCAGCGTTGCCGAGGCAATGAGCGCGGCAGGATACGCTACGGGCGCATTCGGTAAGTGGCACCTCGGCGATTACGGCGAGTATCTTCCCACCAATCAAGGCTTTGATTATTTCTACGGCTCTCACCACATCAACGACAATCAGCCTTATTATCACGTGCGCGAGGGCGGCGACCTCGGTAAGGGCAATTACGAGATAGCCGTCGGCACGGATATCGATCAGTCAGACAATACCGCTCTTATTCATGACGAAATCGATGCGTGGATAAGGAAGAGCGTAGAGAGCGGAGACAGCTTCTTTGCCTATTATGCTACGCCTTGGCCTCATGCGCCCGTGCACGCGGGAGCGGATTATCGCGGCACGACGGGCGCGGGAATATACGCCGACTGTCTGACGGAGTTCGATGCCTACCTCGGCAAGTTGTTCGATACGCTTAAGGAGCTTGGCGTATACGACGACACGATAATCATTTTCACCTCCGACAACGGTCCCGCGTTGCAAGGCAGCACCAACGAGCTGCGCGGCGGCAAGTATACCGCATACGAGGCGGGGCAGAAAGTGCCTATGTATATGCAGTGGAACAATGCGCCCGATGAGTACGTCAAACTTAGCGGCGGGCAGACTGTATATTCTCCTGCGGCAATGGCGGATATCTTCCCCACGCTGGCGTATATGTGCAACATTACCGACGGCAACAAGCGCGGCTTTATGCCCTCCGACGTTGATAGAGAGATAGACGGAGTATCTTTTGTGCCTCTGCTCACCGATAGCGGCAATTCCGTATACGTGCACGATGCTGACCATCCCATATTGCATATGAAGAGGGAGAAGATTAAGGCAGTGCAGTACTCCATGACGGTAGACGAGGTGCTCGATAGCGTCAAGGGTTACACCTTCGGAGCCGATAAAAATACGCAGACGGCGGACGAGGCTTACTATGCGAGCCTGCCGCTTATCAAAGATAATACTTATCTTACGTTCAAGTATTTCCGCAGTATGGGCAACGATAATCCCGCCTTCTTTGATAAGACGCGTAAGAACTGGCTTATCTGCCTTACCGACGATCCTTCCGAGAGTTATCAGCGCGCGCAGGTATTCCCCGATATTGCTAAGAGATTGAACGACTCGATATCCGAGTGGACAGCCAGATTCAAGAGCAATCGCAGGGGCGTATATAAGGATTATTACAATCTCAAATGATTGCTATCAGGCAATCATGCTCGCGGCGCGAGCAGCGATTGATGTAGGAGTATTATGCCCGCAGTCTCGATTATGATTAAGCCCGCGTCCATGCGGTGCAACATGCGTTGTAAATATTGCTTTTATCACTCTCTATCGTCAAGCAGGAGCGTAGCCGATATGGGACTGATGACGCGCGATACGGCAGCGCGTGTAATATCGTCCGCGCTTGAGCTTGCGGACGGGGACAGCGTATACTTTGCCTTTCAGGGCGGAGAGCCGCTTATAGCGGGTAAAGATTTTTTCAGATATTTTATCGATAAGACTAAGGAGCTTAACAGCAAGGGCAGCGTCATATATTATGCCTTGCAGACCAACGGCACGCTTGTGGACGAGGAGTGGGCTGATATCTTCAAGAGCGCGGGCTTCTTGATAGGTCTGTCGCTCGACGGAGATAGAGACGGCAATATCTACCGTATGGATGCGTCTTATGCTCCCGTATTCAATGAGGTTACAGCAACAGCCGACTTGCTTACGGCTAAAGGCGTGGACTTCAATATTCTTACCGTCGTTACCGCGCGTTGCGCCGCAAATATCGAGCGCACTTATAGATATTTTAAGTCTTGCGGCTACAAGTACCTGCAATTTATACCTTGCCTCAGACCTTTCGGAGACGATAGCGACAGCGATATGTACATGACGGTAGAGCAATATGCTCAATATCTGATAAGGCTGTTCAATCTGTACGTTAAGGATTACGTAGACGGCAACTACGTGAGTATTAGGCACTTTGACAATGCAGTCAGGCTATTTCTCGGAGGTCGCCCGGAGCAATGCGGCGTAGGAGGTCATTGCTCGCGCCAGTTCGTGATAGAAGGCAACGGCAACGTATATCCCTGCGACTTTTACTGTCTTGACGAGTGGCTGCTGGGCAATATCAACGATACGGGATTGAAAGAGCTTGCCCGTTGCGATAAGGCTATCAAGTTCCTTACCCGCTCGCTTAAGCTCCCCGATAAATGCGCGTCATGTCCTTATTATCGCGTGTGCAGAGGCCGCGGTTGTATGCGCAGCAGGGAAGACAGGGACTATTGCGAGGCGTACAAGTCTTTTTACTCTAAGTGTCTGCCGCTTTTCAGAGCGTTCATCGGCGAGAGAAATAATTGATAATTATTATATTTATCAATATAATATAGCCGTGGCAGTTGCGCTTGACAATTAATCTTTCGATATCTTATAATCACTTAACGCAGAGCAGAGTGTGCTTGTGCGACACGAGGATATTATATGTTGCAATTAGATAAAGTAGGATATACCGTAGCCGCGGATGGCGGAAAGCGCGATATACTCAAGGATATATCGCTTACTTTCCGTAACAAGGCTATTACGGTGATTACGGGACATAACGGCTCGGGCAAGTCCACGCTGATAAGGCTCATATCGGGCATTGAGCGTCCTACCTCGGGCAAGATTATTTATGACGGCAAGGATATTACCGATATGGCTGTGGACGAGCGCGCCCGCATGGGCTTTACGCTTGCGTTGCAACAGCCTGTAAGGTTCAAGGGTATTACGGTCAAAAAGTTGCTCGATATAGCTTGCGGACACAGCAATAATCTCAACGGTCTGTGCGAGTATCTTTCCGCAGTCGGACTGTGTGCTCGCGATTATATTAACAGAGAAGTCGATTCCTCGCTCAGCGGCGGAGAGCTCAAGCGCATCGAGATTGCCATGGCGCTTGCTAAAGGCGGAGACGTGTTCTTGCTCGACGAGCCCGAGGCGGGTATAGACCTATGGAGCTTTGACGAGCTTACCGGTATATTCCGCAGGCTCAAGGATAAGACGGTGATTATCGTCAGTCATCAGAGCAAGATATTGGAGATAGCCGACGACATAGTGCTGCTGGATAGCGCGGGCGAGCCTAAGATAGGGGGCAGGGACGAGATGTTGCCTCTGCTTGGCAACTATCGCAGGACATGTGCAAAGATACAGGGGGATAGTGCCAATGGATAAGATAGATTCCGAGTTGCTATTTAAGATTGCCCAGTTGCACGGTATACCCGAGGGCAGCTACAATATCCGTAAGGACGGCGCGAGCATAGGCAGGCATAGCGATCCCGACGTGCAGATAGTATCCAAGACGGATAAGGACGGCATTGATATAATAGTCCGCGCAGGCGTCAAGGGTAAGAGCGTGCATATCCCCGTGCTGCTCACCAAGGGCGGGATGCTCGATACTGTATATAATGATTTCTATATAGGCAAGGGCGCGGAAGTTACGATAATTGCAGGCTGCGGCATACACAATGACGAATGCGGCGAGAGCAGACACGACGGCGTGCATACCTTCCACCTCGACAAGGGCTCTAAGGTAGAGTATATCGAGAGACATTATGCCGAGGGAGACGGCGGTAAGAAGTCATTTTCTCCCGTTACTAAGGCGATTGTGGGCAAGGACGCGTGTCTTATCATGGAGTCCACTCAGCTCGGCGGCGTGTCGTATACCGACCGCAAGACGGAGGCTGTGCTGCGCGCGGGAGCTAAGTTGGTCGTTAAGGAGAAGATACTCACAGATGCCGACGATGTGGCGCGTACTTATTTCAAGGTAAATCTTGCAGGCGAAGATAGCAGCGCGGATATAGTCAGCAGGAGCGTGGCGAGGGATAACTCTCGGCAGAGGTTTGTATCCGACATGATAGGCAAGAGTCGTTGCTTCGGACACGTGGAGTGCGATGGCATACTTATGGACAATGCGCGTATCATATCTTCGCCCCGTATAGACGCGGTATCGCCTGAGGCAAGTCTCGTCCATGAGGCTGCCGTAGGTAAGATAGCAGGCGAGCAACTTATCAAACTTATGTCCTTGGGACTTACCGATAAGCAGGCTGAAGACGCAATTATTCAGGGCTTTCTTAATTGATTTTTATTATTAATTTATGATTTACGGTTAAAATTTGCGGCTATGTCAGCCGCATTTTTTTGTACATGTATTAGTATAATTGATGATCATTTTTTCAATCTGTAGCCGATATTTGTATTAATAT
>CAMWNK010000036.1 GCA_947175555.1 uncultured Clostridia bacterium
TCCCTTATTTTGGAGCTACTGGCCGGACTTGAACCGGCGACCTGCTGATTACGAATCAGCTGCTCTACCAACTGAGCCACAGTAGCATATTTCAAAACAACGATAATATATTATCAACATTTGTAGTTGCTGTCAAGTAAACGCTTGCTATTAATTTATAGACAACTGCGGATATTAATTGTATTAACATTATAATAGATAATATTACATTATGATAACCTTTGCTTACCGATATAGTCAAAAATTATCGGACGCATATCTATGCAGCATCCGATAACCAAGCATAATCTTGCTTATAATGCAATAGCGTCAAAGATTGATAATGAACTTCTTTACGTAATCAACGTATTGCTTTACGCCGCCGTCGATTGCCTCATAAAAGCTCTCGTTGGCACCCTCATCGGCATTATCGGAGACGCATTTAATCATAATATACGGCACGTTGCTGTTGACACAGGCAAAATGTATCCCTGCGCTTTCCATATCGCAGATCTCGCATCCAAACTTATCTGCCAATCTCAACTTAAGGGCGGTAACGTCAACGAATTTATCGCCCGAGGCAATCCTTACCGCGGGAAGCTGCGACATGGTTACAAAGTTATCGAGCAACGGCGTATCAAACGACAACACAAAACTTTCATGCCCCATATGTATACCGGCTATTTCGTCGTCGGAATACATCCTTGTAAAGTCGTAATGCACTATTTCCTTGACCGCGACAAGCTGACCTCTCTTATACTCATCGCATAGCGAGCCTACCAAGCCCACATTGAGTAAGCAGCCAACATTGTAGTGAAAAATCAAATATTGCGTTGCCAACGCCGCGGCAATTTCTCCTACGCCGCAATTTATCATAAAGATATTTTTATCCGCGAATTTATATTGATACACGGTATATCCGCCGTCTCTAAACAAGTTTATGACAGTGCCGAAGCACTGCCTCAAATATACGGATTCATCCGCAAGCGCGGTAACTATGCCGATATTGTCTGTCATATCAGAACTCCGAATTGCCCGTTGTACGAGGGAAAGGTATTACGTCTCTGATGTTCTGCATACCCGTCATATACATAATAAGTCGCTCAAAGCCGAGACCGAAGCCCGCATGCTTAACTCCGCCGTAGCGTCTGAGGTCCAGATACCACCAGTAATCTTCCTCTCTAAGACCAAGGTCGGACATACGCGCCTTAAGCATATCCAGCCTCTCCTCTCTCTGCGAGCCGCCGACTATTTCGCCCACTTGAGGGACAAGCAAATCTACCGCCGCAACAGTCTTATTGTCATCGTTAAGACGCATATAGAAAGCCTTGATATCCTTAGGATAATCAGTAACGAAAGTAGGACGCTTAAACACCTTTTCCGTAAGATATCTCTCATGCTCCGTCTGCAAATCCGCGCCCCAAAATACGGGATACTGAAACTCCTCTTTACTCTTAGTCAATATATCGACAGCCTCGGTATAAGTAACTTTTGCAAACTCCTTATTGACAATGTCTTTCAACTTGGCAATCAATCCCTGCTCTACGAATTTATCGAAGAATGCAAGCTCCTCGGGGCACTTAGCCATGACGTCGGATATGACGTACTTAAGCATCGCCTCGATGACCTCCATATCTACGTTGAGGTCGGCAAAAGCCATCTCGGGCTCTATCATCCAAAACTCAGCCGCATGCCTATTGGTATAGCTCTTCTCCGCACGGAAAGTGGGTCCGAAGGTATATACGTTGCGGAATGCAAGCGCATAGCACTCTGCATTAAGCTGTCCGCTGACCGTAAGATTGGCGGGCTTGCAGAAAAAGTCCTTGGAATAATCTACCTTGCCGTCGTCTGTCATGGGAGGATTGACCGCGTCAAGCGTAGTAATTCTGAACATATCTCCCGCGCCCTCGCAATCCGAGCAGGTAACTATGGGAGTATTGACATAGACAAAGTCTCTTGATGCAAAGAAGCTGTGTATCGCCTGCGCCGCTACAGAACGCACCTTGAATACCGCCAGAAAAGTATTGCTCCTCGGACGCAGATGCGCTATCTCTCTGAGATACTCCATAGTATGACGCTTCTTCTGCAAAGGATAATCGGGCGTAGACAACGCCGCAATCTCCACAGACTCTGCCCTGACCTCATAAGGCTGCTTCATCTCGGGAGTAACAATCACCTTGCCGACAACGTATATCGCTGCGCCCACGTTCAAGGCAGTAATCTCCTTATAATTAGCTAGCGAAGCATCGGCTACTATCTGAGTTGACTTAAAATACGTTCCGTCATTAATCTCTATGAATGCAAAATTCTTACTGTCGCGTACGGTCCTTATCCATCCGCATACTTTTACGCTCTGTCCGTCAAGACTGCCGTATGCGCCTGCAAGCGCTTTCAAACTTAATTCCTGCATGTTAACCTCTGATTATCTATTACGATATTATATATCATATAATATATCTCAAAGTCAATCGAGTTGATAGCATTGCAATATTTATACTTGAATAATTGCAATAATCAATATGGAAATATTTAGCAATTAATTCATAAAATCGACATATACGCCGCTAAAATATTAAAAACTTAATCACAAAATCTACTATGGATAAAGAAAATGAAAATTGCTATTGTAATTTATTCCACGATAATATATAATATAGTTGCAAGGGCGAAGCGTTCAGTTAGAGACCCCATGACTTAAAAGGGAATGCGGAGTCAATCGCCGGATGGCGTGCCCCCTGCTCTAAGCAGATCGGGGATTACAAAAAGCGCTTGCAGCGTACCCACCTGCAATTAGCGGGTTTGTCATAACGGCGCTTTGCCTATCTAAAAAGCGGGATTACTCCCGCTTTTATTTTACTTATCAGCCTCGTTATTTTTATCGATATCTTCTTGTATAGCGGCGTCGTATACCGACTCTGCAAACCTGTGCGTGGGATTGACCACGGTATTGCGGTCCTTGTAATACTTGAGTCCGTTGTCATGATAGTACATGACTAAGTCCATCGTCTTTACCATAACGACTCCTGCCGACATTAAAAATATACCGCCTATGCCAAGCGTCATTATCGATACCACAACCATCACTACGAACATAAACAGCTTATATGCAAAGAATACTCCGAATAGGTATAAGAAGCTCCTCTTCTTCTTGAAGTTAGTCTTAAGTGCCTGCACTATACCCTCGTTGCCTACGACCATCGCAGGTATCCATGCGCTGAATAACACGTGCGTGAATGCCGCCGCTATAAAGGATATCAGCATGCACACTATCGCGGCGAATAGATAATTGGCGTAAGAACACAGCAGCGTAATACCTATTATTATCAACGCAAGAATAATATGGATAGGTATATTGATTAAGGTATATAACAGCGCAAATCTTGCCGACTTCTTGAAATTGTGTACGAAGTTGGATAAGAACGGATAGCTGCTTGCGGAATTCATGAACGAATTGACTATATCCGATACAGAATAGAAGCATACGGATGTAAGGAACATAAATATAAAATACAAAATTACCGCAAATACACCCGCCAAGATTAGCCTATTGGTATTTTCCGCAATGATTTCAGTAATCTTATCAAGCAACATTCTTACGTCTGCCCAGTCGGCATTGCCCGCTTCTCCGTTGACAAGTTTATTAAGATACTCGCCGATGTTTTTAATAATGTGTATATCCGCTATTTCGGAGAAAAGTATCTTGAGCGTAGGAAGTAAAAAAGCTACTGCGATAGCAGAGAAAATCAACGATATAATTATAATATATAATAATACCTTATATATCAAAGTGAATTTATTGGTAGTAATGCCGAGCGAATTCCTGAATATCATACCTCTTCCTCCCTGTACTCAAACGATGACTGTATTAAATCCTCTCTTTCCATATCCTCAACGCCGAAGAACACCGTATACATATATACGGGTACAAACATAGTCAAAAACCAATACCATACGAAGGTGAGTATCCACTGCACTACGGCCCTGCCTGTGTATCTATAAAAATGCGATAACAGCCTATGCCCTAACAGCGGCAAAATGGACAGTAACAATGTTATACCGAGAGTAAATAAAATCTTTACGAATAACTTGGGAGTAATAGACCTTACCGATTCTCTAAGCGAAGATCTCAGTCCGTATCCTTTTATCGTCATATTGGGCAACATCAAAAGCATGTAAGACGATATCACGATAAAGAGTATCGTAAATAACATCTGCGTAATGAAAGTAAGTATAATCTTGGATATCGGACCGCATACTTTTATCCACATATACGCAAACAACGTCTCTGCAACGGTAATTAATTCAAGTATCAAGACAAAGCTAATCGCAAGTTTAAGCAAATGAAGGAAATTGTTGTTGACTTTACGAAGGAAAAACTTAACGAAATTACCTTTTTGATAAAAATCGCCGTACTTCATCCTACGCTCAATACCGCCCACCAGCGACGATACGAATACGCACCATATCAATATAAAGGGTATCAACATGCCCAGTCTCATCCATCCGTTGACAAATGCGCTATTTGCGAATACAAAGGCAAAGCGCATCTTCTCATTCAATGCAAGTAAAGTTATGAACTTTCTGCTCGGATCAAAAGCAAACGCCATTATCACAGCAGGAAGAATAGCGCTCAATACAAGCTGAAAAAAGTTATCTTTCATAAATCTTAAAGTAGATTTAGTATAACTCATCTTCATATACTCCTTCTAATCGAAAAACTCAATTAAGTCTGACGGATTATCCGCCGTATAAACCACATTGTCGCCAACCGCCCTCTCATCGGCAAAGCCCCACGAACACAGCACGCAGTCCATTCCGACGCGCGCAGCTCCCTCTATATCGTAGACCGTATCGCCGATCATTATACAATCGTCAACGCTCACACCCATGCTGTCAACGGCGTATTGCAGTACCTCGTCCTTCTCTTCTCTGACGCCGTAGACTAAGCCCGATATACATGTAAGATAGTCGTATATGCCGAAGTGCTTGGCAAGCATTATCACTTCCTCATGCTTTTTGCAAGACGCAATGCCGAGGACGTAGCCTCTGCGCTTAAGCTCTTTCATGGCTTCGGGTATGCCGTCGTACACGGGATTATTAAGAATACATCCGTTATTGACGTAATACTCTCTAAACCATGCCACCGCGTCGTACGCCTTATCGTCGCCGAGCAACTGTCTGAACGTATCACTCAGCGGAGGACCGATATACTTCCTGTAAGTGCTCCTATCTATCTCCAGTCCGTAATGCTCGAAAGCCGCATCCAATGCGTCGGCTATCCCCGGATAGGAGTTGCTTATCGTGCCGTCCATATCGAAAAATAAGTATTTATATTTCTTCTTACTCATATTATTCCAATTCGCCTATCTGCGCCTTCAGTTTATTCTCTCTATCGAGATAAGTCTCCAATTTTGCCCTTTCTTTATCAATCAGCTGCTTAGGGGCTTTAGCCACAAAGCCTTCGTTGGCAAGCAGTCCTTTGCTGCGGTTGATTTCTTTAGCGACGTTGTCAA
The DNA here is from genome assembly GCA_947175555.1 of uncultured Clostridia bacterium. GTDB lineage: Bacteria > Bacillota > Clostridia > Christensenellales > UBA3700 > Alloclostridium. The sequence goes on from CAMWNK010000036.1 coordinate 5,493, forward strand.
GCTCTTGCTTAAGGCGTATCTTCTCCTTCTCTAAGTCAACCAGCTCGCCGAGCGGTATTGCTATCTCGCCGAACGCCCCGATGACGGTTACCGTCTTATCGGCAATATCCGACTTGGATTCTACACGCTTAATAGACGTTACGCCCGCAAGCCTCGAGACGTATACTCCGTCCGCATTTGCGATATCAAAGCCTATTGTATAAATATCCACTTTTTTAGAGGGCGCAACATTCATTTCGCTGCGTATATTACGTATGCTGCGTATCAAATCGGTTACCTTATCGAAAGCCGCCCTATCTTTGCGGTACGCCAATTTCTTATTGACTATAGGCCACTTGGCAAGGCTGATGCTGCCCTTGGACTTAGGAAGATAGCGATATATCTCTTCCGTTACAAATGGAACGAATGGATGCATGAGCTTAAGCACCGTCTCGAGCACGTAGATAAGCACGCTCAAGGTAGACGCTTTCTGCTCCACATTGCCATCGTACAGCGCAGGCTTGCACAGCTCGATATACCAATCGCAAAACTGCGACCATACAAAGTCGTATAGCTTAGCGGCGGCTATGCCCAACTCGTATTTATTCAAGTTGAGCGTAACTTCTTTAATCAAGTCGTTGAGCTGGCTTAATATCCACTTATCGGCATGAGACAGCTTGAATGTGCCGAATTCTTTCAGCTTAACTCCCTCGCAATTCATGAGTACGAATCTGGACGCGTTCCAAATTTTATTCATGAAGTTACGGGCGCTCTCTGTCTTTTCGTTAATATACCGAGTATCGCTACCGGGGGCAATGCCCTGCACGAGCGAAAATCTCAGACTGTCTGCGCCGTAGTTATCTATAACCTCGAGCGGATCAATACCGTTGCCGAGCGACTTACTCATCTTCCTGCCGTCTTTATCTCTGACAATGCCGTGTATCAATACCTCGGAGAACGGGACCTCGCCCATGTGTTCAATTCCCGAAAAAATCATTCTCGCTACCCAGAAGAATATGATATCGTACGCCGTTACGAGTATCGAATTGGGATAGAAGTAGTTAAGGTCCGCCGTCTTGTCGGGATAGCCCAGCGTAGAAAAAGGCCAAAGCGCGCTGGAGAACCAAGTATCCAACACGTCCTCGTCCTGCTTGAAGCTATTATTAGAACAACAAGGGCACACATCGGGTTTTGCCGCCGATACAATCATGTGTCCGCACTTTTCGCAATAGTACGCAGGTATTCTGTGTCCCCACCATAGCTGTCTCGAGATACACCAATCTTTGACATTCTCCATCCAGTTGTAGTATATCTTGCTAAAGCGCGAAGGTATAAATTCCGTCTTTTTCTTGCGTACAGCATCTATAGCCGGCTTTGCAAGCGGAGTCATTTTCACAAACCACTGCTTGGATACTATCGGCTCTACCGTACTATGACAGCGATAGCATTGACCGACATTGTGCTTATAATCCTCGATTTTGACCATGAATCCGCCGCACTGTAAATCGGCAACTATTTTGGTCCTTGCCTCTTCTCTGCTCAGTCCGCAATATTTTGCGCCTGCATTTTCGTTGAGCGAGCCGTCGTCGTTCATTATCCTGATTACGGGCAGATTGTGTCTGAGACCGACTTCAAAGTCGTTAGGATCATGCGCCGGCGTTATCTTAACTGCGCCGCTGCCGAAATCTTTTTCTACATATTCGTCCGCAACGACAGGTATCCGTCTGTCCGTCAACGGTAAAATCAGCGTCTTGCCGATAGCGTCCTTATATCTCTCGTCCTTGGGATTGACAGCTACGGCCGTATCGCCGAGGATAGTCTCGGGCCTCGTAGTTGCGACTACTATCTCTCCGCTGCCGTCCTCAAACGGATATCTTATATGCCATTAATGCGAGGCTTGCTCCTCGTATTCTACCTCTGCGTCGGACAAAGCCGTCTTACAGGAGGGACACCAGTTGATAATTCTGTCGCCTTTATAGATAAGACCTTTATTGTACAGCTTTACGAATACCTCACTAACCGCCCTCGAGCAATGCTCGTCCATAGTAAAAGCCTCTCTGCTCCAATCACACGAGCAGCCCAACTTCTTCAACTGGTCTGATATTCTGTTGCCGTAAGTATTAGCCCAATCCCAAGCTCTCTCAAGAAAGCCTTCTCTGCCTACGTCGTTCTTGGTAAGCCCTTCCGACTTCATCTTCTCTACGACTTTAAGCTCTGTCGCAATAGACGCGTGATCTTTACCAGGCAGCCACAGCGCGCTGAAGCCCTGCATACGCTTAAATCTCGTAATTATATCTTGTATCGTATCGTCAAGCGCGTGCCCCATGTGCAGTTGTCCCGTTATATTGGGCGGAGGCATGACTATACAAAACGGCTCCTTCTTTTTATCGACTTTAGCCGTAAAGCAACCGCTTTCCATCCACCTATTATACGTATTAGTCTCGAATTCCTTAGGCGAATACGTCTTGGGCATATCCTTGAACTTAGCTTTCATATATCTGTAATCTCTCCTTCTTTCCTCTACATCTTAGGCAATCATATCGACAGTAAGACCGTAAGCACTCCTGCAATTATTCCTGCCAGTCCTATCCCTCGCATGACGATAGCTACGCCTATCTTATCTTTACCTTTCTTAACCCTTCTCTCGTTGACGGTTTCGTCCGCAATGCCTGCAAGCAGCGCCACCAATAAAAAGACTACCGTCAGCACCAACCCCGTCAATACGGCAGGACGCAGAAACCTCTGCGGAGTAAAGTTAATCCAATCGAACATTACTGTTTGTTATCCGAGTCGGCGCTATCAATTTGCTGCTCATCGGCAGGCGCGTCAATGGGATTGCCCTTATCATCCAAGGTATCCAATATACCGCTTGCGCGTACTTTTTGCAATTCTTTATAATATCTGATGTTGTATTGGAACAAATTGAATATTCCCAGCGCAGCTCCGAGCGCAAGTATTGCAAAATCTATCCAATATATTACCGTGCATACGTTTTGCGGAATACCGCGCGTGTTGGGGAACGCCAACGCCAAAAATGCAAGCACCAATCCGATAAAGTTGATTGTAGCGCCTGCCTTGCCCCACTTATTAGCCATCTGCTCGACTTGACGCTTGCTCGCCTTCATAAAGTAGTAGCTGTACACGCCCATCAATATCTCTTTGATTATTATCAATGCGGCAAACAGCGCCATAGGCCACTTATCCGTCATAAGGAATGCAACGGCAAGCATTAATACTCCGACGCTCTGCAACACTTTATCTGCTATCGGGTCTAAAACTTTGCCTATATCAGAGACCATATTGTAGTGCCTTGCGATATATCCGTCGCATACGTCGGTTATTTCCGCAAATACGAAAACTCCGAATGCAGACCATATATACGCAGCCGCGTTAATTCCGCTCGGCGCAACGCAATACAATACCATTAATACAAAAAATACGGGCACGCATAACAACCTGATATATGTCAAAATGTTGGGTACCGTCCAAACGTCCTTACGCGAAAACTTCATGACGCCTCCTTAAATATTAATAATAAACTTAATTAAGTATATCACGCTCCAATATAAATTACAAGGCAATATGCTCTCTATAAAATAAAAATTTAACTTTGACATAAGCCTCCTGCATATTCACCCCGCCTACCCCGAGCGAATAAAATGTAATATCACGGAGGTAATATGAAAAAAACTTTAATTTGCATTATAATAATCGTCTTGATATTATCCATAAGTCTTTGCGCAATGACTGCGTGCAAGAAAGACGACGGAGTTATCAGACTGTCCGAAGTTACGCATTCCGTATTCTACGCCCCTTTATACGTTGCGATTGAAGGCGGATACTTTGCCGATGAAGGACTGACTATCGAACTGAGCAACGGGGGCGGCGCCGACAACTGCATGACCGCATTGCTCTCGGGTCAGGCGGACATAGGTCTCTTCGGTCCGGAATCTTGCATATACGTATACAATGCAGGCAGAACGGATTATCCTCGCGTATTCGGTCAACTTACTAAAAAGGACGGCTCTTTCTTAATTGGAAGAAGCAAATCCGACAACTTCAAATGGGAAGACATGGCAGGCAAGACTGTCATCGGCGGAAGAGTCGGCGGCGTGCCCGCAATGACTTTGGAGTATCTGCTCAAGATGCACGGTCTTAACGATAAAGAAAACATAACTATCGACTACAGCATCGACTTCGACCTTATTACGGCTGCATTCGAAGGCGGCACGGGCGACTACTGCACGATGTTCGAGCCTGTTGCAAGCAACTTTGAAAAGGCAGGCAAAGGTTACGTGCTCGCGTCCGTAGGCGAAGGCGCAGGCGATATGCCTTATACGGCATTTTCCGCCAATCAAAGTTATATAGATAAAAATCGCGAAACGGTAGACGCATTCATGCGCGCCATAATCAAGGCTATGGAATATGTTCAGACCGCATCGTCCGAAGATATCGCAAAGCTGATTGCGCCGCAGTTTGCTGGTACAGACGTCGCAACCCTGAGCAACGCTATCCAAAAGTATAAAGATATTGACGCATATTGCTCTACTCCTATCATGAAAAAATCCGACTTCGAGCACTTGCAGGACGTAATCGTAGACGCGGGCGTCATGACTAAGCGCGCAGACTTCGATAAGGTAGTAGACAACAGCATTGCTCAAGCGTTGCTGGATAACGCAAAATAAAATATCATGCGGATGAGATAGGGAGATAACAATGACACAACCGCTTGTATCATTGCGCGGCGTATCGCTCACCTACCACACTCCCGACAGGGAAACGTCCGTCCTTGACAATATCGATATCGACGTTGAAAAAGGCGAACTGTTTGGGATAGTAGGACCGAGCGGCTGCGGAAAAACAACCGTACTATCGCTCATCTCCGGCGTATTACAGCCGTCTGCCGGTACAGTACTGACAGACGGTATTGCGCCTGACAAGTGCGATATCAGCGGTTATATGCTGCAAAAAGACGAATTGCTGCCTTGGCGAAATATAATGAGCAACGTGCTGCTGGGCGCAGAAATAAAAAAGATGGATATTCCGCACGCCACGCAGCGCGCAAAAGAGTTGCTTGAGAAATACAATCTGGGAGACACGTGCGACCACTACCCTTCGCAGCTGTCGGGCGGCATGAGACAACGAGTAGCGCTAATACGCACATTGGTATTATCGCCTAAAATATTGCTGCTGGACGAACCTTTTTCCGCGCTTGACTTTCAGACGAGACTGCAAGTAGTGGACGACGTATATTCCATATTGCGCAGCGAAGGGATTACGGCAATATTCGTAACCCACGATATCAACGAGGCGATAAGTTTATGCGACAGAGTCGCCGTACTAAGTAGCAAACCTTGTACGGTAAAGAAAATAACCGAAATAGATATGCACGACTTGACTCCTGCGCAAAGGCGTAAGCAGGAAAAATTCGTACATCTGTACGAGGAGATACTTCATACCCTACAAGATAGCAAGGAGTAAATATGACCAACTATTCAAAAGAACATAGGGCATACTTAAAGCGACTGAAACACAAAAAAGCAGGGATTTTTATAGGACGGTGCGCTGTCATATTGATATTCATCGGACTGTGGGAGTTACTTGCTCAGACTAAAGCTATCGACAGCTTTATAACGAGCTGTCCAAGCGAAATGGCAACCACGCTTGTAACGCTGTTCAAAACGGGAAATCTCGCTACGCATATAGGCGTTACTCTGCTTGAGACCGTAATAGGTTTTTTGCTGGCTACAGTCCTCGGACTGATTATCGCTATAGCTTTATGGTGGTTTGAAATTGCAAGAAAAATAACCGAGCCGTATTTGGTTATCCTCAACGCATTGCCGAAAATCGCGCTCGGTCCGGTAATTATTATTTGGGTGGGAGCCGGAACGCCGGCTATCATCGTAATGGCTTTGCTGATCTCGCTAATCATAACGATAATGAGCATATTGCAAGGCTTCTTGAGCGTGGACGAAGGAAAAATAAGGCTCTTCAAGACAATGAAGGCCTCTAAAATACAAACGTTAACCAAGCTGGTATTGCCTGCTAATATCCCCAATATTATGTCCGTACTCAAAGTCAACGTAGGACTGAGCTGGGTAGGCACGATAATGGGAGAATATCTCGTATCTAAAGCGGGACTGGGTTACCTCATAATTTACGGCGGAACGGTATTTCAACTGAATATCGTAATGACAGCCACCCTAGTATTATGTGTTTTAGCGGCGCTGATGTACTGGGTAATAGCAATAATAGAAAAATTAGTCAACAAGCGTTATAACTTCAACGTATGACGCCTCTTAATCTTTATAACCGCCGTCGCGATTAATATTATGATTGCGACGGCGCACAACGCCTCGCCGAGCGTGCCGAGCGGGGGATAAAATATTTCCACCGCGCTTTCAAAATCAAGCGTATAGCTGATAGCTGCAATGCCTATCAAAAACACCGCGGGGACGTATCCGTTGCCGCACATTCTCCTCGTAGTAACATAGATTATCCTTCCCGCGCCGAGCATTGTCGACATGACGGCAAGTAAAATCAGTAATCCCCCTATTATGCCGTAGCCCTTTGCATTTGCAGCCGCGTATACAGGCATAGAAGCATTGGAATTTGTGGTTGCGATTAGATATACCAGCCCAAGCAAGACCGCGCATATCAAGCCGCAAAGCGTAGCGCATATCGCTATATGCTTGCCTTTCATAGACTTGCCCTCTTGCGAAATCAAGTATCCGCCTCCGAGCATATTCATGGCGCAATATTTAATTGCCGTCTTCACGTCTACTCCGCCCGCAACCGATAACTGCGTATTATGCGCAAGGACTATTACGAAGGCGATGATAATCGCTACCATAATCAAAGAAATATTCTTGATAAAACCTATATCGAACATTGACAAAACAGCAAAAATCACACCTGAGACAAGCCCTACGAATGCAATTCCGAAACACTGCGCCGTCAATTCTTCCGCCGCGCTACACATCACCATGTAAGTTACTACCATAGATATAAACATCATGTAGTCCAATATAGTATTCACTATCCGTCCCGCTCGCCCGCTCAAATCAATCTTGCCGAACAGTAAAAAGATTGCGCACATAACGCCTATAATCAAACCTGCCAAAATCGGCGCAAATATGGATAACCCTCTGAAAAACACAACTATCTCTCTGCCCGTTGCAAAGCCTGCGCCGACAATCGCGCCTATGAACAGACATGTTACTTTAAGGCAGTTAATCATACTTGATTATATGCCTGTCCCAAGTTATATAGAATTAATTAAAGGTATAATCCGAAAGTCATCTTTTGGACGTCGGTATACACTACCTTGCCGCCTATACTGCCGTCGCCCATTATAATATTGCCGTATTCATCCACCTTAAAAGACTCGCCGCTACCGATTATGATATTGCCGCCGTCTCCGATTATCAGCTCATCTCCGCCGCCCGAAGGATTATTGATACCCATAGACGGATTGTAATCCCCTGTACCGTCTTTAGTTCCGCTGAGTTTCAGATAGATATTGTTGAAGAATTCTCCTACTCTTGACAGCTTATTGTACTTAGACCATATCTCATCATAGGCGAAGATATCGTCCAAGACCTTTTTATCTATCAACTCGCACAATTCCTTATATTTATCCTTGCCGCACATCACTGCGGCGGCATCGAGAATATCGGTAAACGTATACATACAGCCGCTATAAGCAATATAGGCGTCATCGCTGGACATAGTGATATAATAAGCCGTCAGATTGGCGTCGGACTCTCTCATGACGCCCTTAGCGTGAGCCATTTCGTGCGCAGTAGTTACAGGCAACGCCCATGCCGCATTGAGCATGTTGATGTTAGCCTCCGCAGTAGGCGCAAAGAAAACTCCGCTGATGTGCATTTCCGCAAGTATCCTCGGCACAAGCCACTGCTTAACGCTGACTTTATTGTCGGAAAAATAATCGCTTGTCAAGTTGTCGTCATACAACTGCTGTAATTTATCCGCAAGTTCGTCCAACGTATAAGGACTTACTACATTGCCGTCCTCGTCTCGCTCTACACTCAAGGCAAGATAATTGAGTCTATCTATATGGGCACGGGCTGCGGTATATATATCTTGAGAATTAACTTCGCCGGCGTATAATGGGATATCCACAGGCGCTCTGCTGTAATTGAGAGACGCGGACGCGACGTATAGCAAAGCAACAGATAATATTATAAGACAAAGATTACAAAAAGCCGAGAGCGCGCCTCTCCATCTCTTTTTGCATAGTCTTACTATGATTGCGATAACAAAAATCAATAATAGAGCGACTGCCGCATATATCAATATTTCGTACATAGATATCGGAATATAATCTGTAACAATGCCCACTCCCTTGACTATCGCCGCCGAAATATTGCGCGAATACCACTCGCATATCTTTTGCGACAGCTTGAGCAGTAAGAGCGCGCCCATTATAATAGCAAGCAATACAATAAATATTGCTTTGACCTTCAATGCGTATTTTTTATTCTTTTCTTTATTAACTCTGCTAGCCATATAGATATGCGGGCGCTTAAGCGCCTTATATGTATGCGCCTAATGCAACTTACTATACTATTATTATATACGCGCCTATAATTTAAGTCAAACTCGCACTATTTGTTTGATATTAACGCCGCCGTATGCTATAATTGCAGAAGATAAAAGTCAAATTTTATAGGAGGAATTCCAATGGAATATTCACAGGAAGTCAAGAAAATGTGCACTGTTGCCAAAGGTGCTTATCACGGTCCTGCCCCTATACCCGAAGAAGGAAAATGGGTACAGGCTACCGAGATCAAAGACATCAGCGGTCTCACCCACGGTATCGGCTGGTGCGCTCCTCAACAGGGCGCTTGCAAGCTCACGCTTAACGTCAAGGACGGCGTAATTCAGGAAGCTCTCGTGGAGACCATAGGTTGCTCCGGTATGACGCACTCTGCGGCAATGGCCGCCGAAATCCTTACCGGCAAGACCATACTCGAAGCTCTCAACACCGATCTGGTATGCGACGCTATCAACACCGCTATGAGAGAACTCTTCTTGCAGATAGTATACGGCCGCACCCAGTCCGCTTTCTCGGAAGGCGGCTTGCCTATAGGCGCAGGTCTTGAAGATTTGGGCAAGGGATTGCGCTCGCAGGTAGGTACCATGTACTCTACCAAGATGAAGGGCGTAAGATACCTCGAGATGGCAGAAGGATACGTTACCCGCATAGCTTTGGATAAGGACGATACCGTAATCGGCTACGAATTCGTCAATCTCGGCAAGATGATGGACGCTATCAACGCCGGCATGTCCGCCAACGACGCTCTCGTTAAATTCACGAGCAGCTACGGCAGATTCAAAGACGCGGCTAAGTATATCAATCCCCGTCATGAATAATAAGGAGGCAATATAAATGGCTATAACGTTTGAAGGTTATGAAAGAAGAATAGATAAAATCAATAAGGCGCTTGCCTCCTACGGCATAAAGGACTTAGAGGAAGCTCGCAAGATATGCCTTGACAAAGGTATTGACGTAGAGTCCATCGTAAAGGGCGTACAGCCTATCGCTTTCGAGAACGCGGTATGGGCTTACACCGTAGGCAGCGCAATCGCTATCAAGAAGAACTGCTCTATCGCAAGCGACGCGGCAGAGGCTATCGGCGAAGGTCTTCAGTGCTTCTGCATCCCCGGCTCTGTCGCAGATCAGCGTCAAGTAGGCTTAGGACACGGCAACCTTGCCGCAATGCTCCTCAGAGACGAGACAAAGTGCTTTGCATTCCTCGCAGGTCATGAATCCTTTGCAGCGGCAGAGGGGGCAATCGGTATTGCCAAGAAGGCTGATAAGGTGCGTAAAGAGCCCCTTAAGGTTATCCTCAACGGTCTTGGTAAGGACGCAGCTCAGATAATCAGCCGTATCAACGGATTCACTTATGTTCAGACTAAGATGGATTATCATACAGGCGAGCTTAAGGTCGTTAAAGAGACTGTATACGGCAGCGATCCCAACCGCACCCGCATCCGCGCTTACGGCGCAGACGACGTTGTCGAAGGCGTTGAGATTATGAAACTCGAGAAAGTAGACGTATCCATCACCGGTAACTCTACCAACCCTACCCGCTTCCAGCACCCCGTTGCAGGCACGTATAAGAAGTGGTGCGTCGAGAACGGTCGTAAGTATTTCTCCGTTGCATCCGGCGGCGGCACAGGTCGTACCCTTCACCCCGACAACATGGCTGCAGGTCCCGCTTCGTACGGCATGACCGATACAATGGGACGTATGCACTCCGACGCTCAGTTTGCAGGTTCCTCTTCCGTTCCTGCTCACGTAGAGATGATGGGACTTATCGGCATGGGCAACAACCCTATGGTCGGAGCTTCCGTATCCTGCGCTGTTGCTGTTGCTGAGGCGTTGAATAAATAATATTCAATAAATAAGCAATAATAGGAAAGCCGCTCAATGGAGCGGCTTTTTTAATTGAAATAATCAATAATATAATTATTTTAATCACGCTATTTATCTATGATTAACTATTATCATTGTCCTTGAAGTCTTTAGCTTCGATATCTTCTCGCTTGACATAGGTCTTAGTGAGTTGCTCGCCTATTACCTTAACTCTGCGTATCAACACGGCAACCAATATCACGATAAGCAGAATTACGATACTGATTGCGCAAAGCACTCCGAGGAACATATACAGCAGCTTTCTGTACCACTCGCTATCGGATCTACCACTACTGTTGCTATTATCGCCGCTGTAATTGAACTCATGAGAGGTGCTCGCCGTTGCATCGGGCAAGACGTTTCCGCTTGCGTCTACGAACTCGAAGTTGCCTGCATACTCGTCATTGAGTGTTGCCTTTACGTTATACTTCTTGCCAGCCACCATTTCGGATGCAGATACCGTATTGCCGTCCTCGTCGGTGTATGTATAGATGAAAGCATTATTGTTAAGACAGCCCGCATACTCCTCGGGGATATCTATGGTAGGAAGGCTTCCGCCGCTGCTCCACTCGGAAGGCAACTGTGCCTTAGCTATAGTCAGCGTAAGTTCTACGTCATCAGTAGAGGTAGTACCGTCGCCGTTGTCCCAGCAGTACAGACCGCTGGTAAGACGTATCTTTATCTTATACTCGCCTGCGTCAGTCGCGCCCGATACCTCGCTGACAATCTCCATATAGTCGGAGTTAAAACCGTCAAGCCCGAACAGCTCCTTAAGCGTATCGGCGTTGAACGTGCGCTCGGTGCCGTTGTAGTATACAGTCTTGCTGCTATCAATAGTAGGTATTGCAACGGGCGTCTTTTCCGTGCCTGTAGGCAAGGACATCATAAATCTGTATCTGCTATCCCCGTCTACCTCGGCATTGCCATCGTATCTATCCTTAACGTATACTTCGCGGTAGTAATAGCTACCTGCCTGCATATCGCTTGTGGTAAGTATATTGC
>CAMWNK010000037.1 GCA_947175555.1 uncultured Clostridia bacterium
CGCTTTGCGCTCGAGCCGTTGTACCAATCGCAATTATTAGCCGCGTTAAATTGCGGCCACTCCTTCACCCCATCTCTTTCCTTAAGATGTCCCTTGCCGCCTATCTCGGCGAATGCGCACCTGCCGCGCACCGCGTAAAAGCTCGGCTTGGGATTGCCCTCGCCGTAAGGCTGCAACATCTCGAGCTGACGGGCAAAGTTGATGTCCGTATCGGCAGGGATAGGTATCGCGCCGTCTTTAGATTGAGGCGCAGGGATAAACTCGGGGTAACGCTTGGAGCAATAGCTGTTGATTACGAAATCGAACTGCTTGATAAGCTGCTTATCTATAGTAAAGCCGCACGCCATCTTGTGCCCGCCGTATTTGATAAGGTAATTGGAGCACTCCTTAAGACAGCTATATATATCGATGCCCTTTACGCTCCTTCCGCTGCCTTTAACTACGCCGCCCGAGTCCGTCATCAAAAGTACGGGACGGTTATACAACTCCACAAGTCTCGAGGCAGTTATGCCGAGCACGCCCTCGTCCCAATAGGGGTTGTAAAGCACGATGACTTTACGCTCTTCCATATCCACGGAGCGCAAGAGCTCTATACACGCGTCCGTAAGGTCGTCCGTAAGAGTGCGGCGTATGTCGTTGAGATTGTTTATCTTATCAACCAGCGACTCGAGCATGAACACATCCGTCTCGTAAAACAGAGAGACCGTCTCCGCGGCCGTCTCTATCCTGCCGGTGGAATTGATGCGCGGAGCGAGCTTAAACGCTATGTCGTATGAAGTGATATCGCCCTTGACGCAGCTGTCTGCAAGCAACTTAATGCCGCGTCTGCGCCGCATATTGAGCAGCTTGAGCCCGAAATACACAATAATGCGATTATCCAGCGTGAGCGGCACCACGTCCGCTACGGTGGCAAGCGCCGCTATATCGTAAAACTTCTTAGAAGTAGCGACATCGGACATCGCCTCAATCAGTCTGAGCGCGACGCCTGCGCCGCAAAGCTCTGTATAGGCGTCCTCGCCGCTCAGCTTGGGATTGAATACGGGACAGTCGGGCAACGCATCCGAAGGCTCGTGGTGATCGGTAATAATCATGTCTATGCCCAGCTCGTCTGTAGCGTAAGCCACCTCTTCTACTGAGGTAATACCGCAATCCACGCTGACAATCACGTCGGGATAGTAACGCTCCGCAATCGTCTCGAGCGCGTCCGCATTTATGCCGTAGCCCTCGGTGTGCCTATCGGGAATATAATAGGCGCAATCTACGCCCAAGTCGGTAAGGAATATATACAGCATAGCCGTAGCGCAAATTCCGTCGCAATCGTAGTCTCCGTATATGACAACGCGCTCACCGTTATCGATTGCGCGCCTAAGACGCGCCGCGACCTCGTCAAGTCCCTTGTAGCGAGATAGAGGACATAAGTTATCAAGCGACGGGAACATAAATGCCCTTGCCGCGTCGCTATCCTTAATCCCTCTATCCTCAAGCAACTTAGCTATGACGGGATGTATATTCATATCCTTACTGAGACTGTCAACTATCGGCATACTAATATTATACCATAACGCAATTTACAATCATAGCATATCCCGCGATATTTATATGCCGTAAGGCAATAGCCCGCAGGCAAAGCGCCGACAACTTACAGCCATTGCCATGCAAACGCTCAAAAAAATAAGGCTACAAACAAATATAATATAAAAGGATAATGAGTTGCAAAATTATAAAGCGCGACAACATAATAACAATTACGCCAAGTAGGGATAATCGAAACAATATTTAGCCCCATGCGAATGCGAGCAACTCCTGCCGAAAATATACAATGCCCACATAAAGATTAGACGCATCAGCAATACTATACTTGTGCAATCTATACAAGCGGAAATCTTTGTCTATACAGAGTTCATTTCTATACTCTGTGGAAACCTTACGCAATATAAGCCCACGCGAGCGCATAAATAGTGCGAATATAAAAAGGCAGGACGCCTATCTCGACGCCCTGCTAATGCAAACGAATAATTATTACAATTATTTGATAGCCGGCTCTACGCCTTTCTTGCGGCGGGTAATCTTGATATTGCCGGAAGCCGCCTTCTTAGCCTTGCGTCTATCCCACGACTCTTTCATGAGCACGTAGAGCGAAGGGGAAAGGAACATGGATGAGTAGAAGCCCGCTACCAATCCCGCTATTACAGGCACAGCAAACTCTCTCACACCCGACGTACCTATTGCCGCGAACAACACTATCATGACCAATGTGGTTATCGTAGAGTTAAAGTTACGGACAGTGGTCTCTCTAACGGACTCGTCGGCAAGAGACTTGACAGCCACCACGGTATTGCCCTGCTTGGCAATCTTATTGTTCTCACGCACGCGGTCGAATATGACTATCGTATTATTGATTGAATAAGCCACTATCGTAATGATTGCGGATACGAAAGCCGTATTAATCTGAATGTGGCATATTATGGTAATGCAGAACATCATCGCAACGTCGTGTATGAGCGCTATCACAGCCGCGAGCGAGCTCCATACCTCAAAACGAACGATTACGTATACAAGGATAATCGCCACGGTAACGCACAGCGCGATTGCGGCAAGGTTCAACAGCTTAGCTGATGCGCTCGCGCCGATGTACTCGGCGGTGATTTCCTCATTCTCATATAAAGTAATGCCCTCTTCAGCCATGGCGTCTGCAATCGCGCCGACTATGAGCGAATTGCGATACTGTGTCAACGTATTGGCTCCGTCGTCAAACTTGGAAGATATATTGCCGAACTTGACCACAAGCGCAAGGTCGTTGCCGCTGCCTGACGTCTGCTCGTAACCGATAACGGGATTGATGACGTCGAACGACAAGTCGCCCATCTCCAATTCCTTTGCCCTGTTCACGACTTCTTCGGCAATCTGATGAGACTGGATGCAATCCTTAACTATACCAAGATACTTGTCATATCCCTCGCTCGAGCCGATATACTCATCGCCCATCTTAACCGTGAGCACCGTACCGCCCTTAAAGTCGATACCGATATTGACACCGTTCTCAAAGCTGTGATACTTACCCGCATACGCGCCAAAGGCGATTATCGCAATGGCGATTATTATAAAAGGTATGCTCACCCATATGCGCCAGTGGGATGTAAGGGGGAACTTTTTCCAAGCGTTCTTCAACTTATTCATGATTAAATCCCCTCCTCTGTAGGCGCTCCTACGGCTATGTCGCCGTCAGCCTTCTGCTTGACGTCTTCTCCGACAGCCAAGTTATCGTCTGCGCTACCATCAATCCTCTTGAGCGCGTATAACTTAGCCACCTCATCCGATGCGCCCGTAAGCGACCTTATGCAGGCAAGCACAAGACGCGTGAGCAGTAGCGAGGACAACAGCGATAGGATAAGACCTATAAGCAGCGTTATTCCAAAGCCCTTAAGCGCAGCCGCGCCGAAAGAGCCTACTATTATCAATACCACCGCGCCTATAATCGTAGTGATGTTACCGTCGAGAATTGCGCCGAGCGAACGCTTAAAGCCCACGCTGCACGCCGTCTGCAACGTCTTGCCGTTGCCGAACTCTTCCTTGATACGCTCGAAGATAATTACGTTGGCGTCCACTGCCATACCTATCGAGAGCAACACGCCCGCAATACCCGAGAGGGTAAGCTGTACCCAAGGGAATATGGCAAGGAAGAAGAGATACGTGAAGGAGTAATATACCAATGCAAGCGATGCCGCAACGCCCATCAGTCTGTATAGGACGATAAGGTATATTACTATCAGCGCAAGTCCTACCGCGCCGGATATGATACCTGCAAGTATTGCTGTGGAACCGAGGGTTGCGGATATTACGCCCGACTCTATCATATTGAGCGGCACTTGGAAAGAGCCCGCCATTATCTGTACGGAAAGATTGTAAGCATCCTCGTAAGAATATCCCTGACTGCTGCTTATAGTACACTTGCCGTCGGATATCTGAGAATTGACGCTGGGGCAAATGAGCAGCTCTTTATTGACGAACATCGCAATATACTTGCCCGAATAAGTGGACGTGAGGTCGGCAAACTTCTTTGTGCCGTCGGAATTGAACTCGAGCGCAACGGCATACTGACCGTTACTGTCGTCGAATACTACGCCCGCGCGCTGTATATCGGAACCGCTCATACCGTCCGCGTCCTTATTGTAGGAGTCGGACGAAGTGAGCTGCGAGTCGCTACCCTGCAACCAAAGCGATGCGGGACGACCGATGAGGTCGAATATACGGGTAGGATCGTCCACGTCGGGGACTTCTACTCTGATAGTATCGCCGTACACGGACACTTGCGCCTCGGTATATCCCTTACCGAACAGCAAGGACTCCATCGTAGAGCGGGTGCCTTCGACAGACGCTTTTTTCTCGTCGTCGCTTTTGGACGCGTAAGCCTCGTCAGAGGTATCGACCTCGTACACAGCATACACACCGCCGCTCAAATCAAGTCCGAGACTGATTGTGGACAGATAGCCGTTATACTGCTTGGTCTCACCTATATCAAAACTGACGAAGGCAAATACGGCTGCCATTATTATTAAAATGGATATGATTACCAGCACGGTAATCGACTTTGCTTTGGTCAACTCGGGTTGCCTCCCTAATTGCATAGATATATTTATTATAAATGTTTTATAAATATATGTAAAGCAAATAAAATGTAATTACGCTCTAATTGAGGTGTTGCTTGAGCTAAGTTATGCGCGATTTATCATCTTGAGCGCAATAGCGCGCCGCAGCCGTGCGTTATAAAGCGTATTTTCGATAATCGCACGCCCCTGCTACTATAGCTGTATTGACATATAATCGTTATTTATTCCAAGTCGGCGTGCAAAAAGGCGCCCCATAAGATAGGACGCCTTACACAAATTATTTCGATAGATTTTATAACTCGGCAGCTTGCGACGCCATATCGCTCGGCGCGCTTGTCAGCTTGTACGCCTCGCATGCAAGTGCAAGCTCCAGACGCCTGCGCATCATCTCGCACGTCATTGCATAGGGCTTATTCATATCCCCTGCGTATTTGATATTATTGGCAGCGCATCCGCCGCTACAGTAATACTTTGCCATGCAGCTTGCGCAATCGGGCTTATTGGTAACGATATTGCGGGCAAACTTAGCGCTGATATCCATATCGTAATCCTTAGAGAATACGTCTCCCATACAATACTCTTCCATCTCGGAAAACTGATGGCAGGGATATAGCTTGCCGTCGGGATTGACCACCGCATACTCGCAACCGCTGCCGCAACCGGTAAGCCTCTTGGGCATACAGGGCGACGAAGTCAAGTCTACGTTGAAGTGGAAGAAATTGAAGGGATTGCCCTCGTTGTAGCAATCAAGATAATACTGCGCAAGCCTGCCGTACTCCTCGTATATGGCGGGAAGATGCTCCTTAGTAATAGCTATGCCGTCTATGTCGGAGACTACGGGCTCAAGCGAAATCTCATTGAATCCCGCCTCGTGCAGCGCCTTGACGTCCTCGGTAAAGTCAAGATTTGCGGGCGTGAAGGTGCCGCGCACATAATATGACTTATCACCTCTCAGCTTAGCCATTCTCAACGCATTGGATAGTATCAAATCATATACGTCCGCGCCCGAACACGTGGGGCGCATGGCATTGTGAACTTCTCTCCTGCCGTCTATCGACAGCACGACGTTGTACATATTGTCATTGAGCCACTCGGCAGTCTTTTCGTCAAGCAGCAGGCAGTTGGTCGTCATCGTGAAGGAAAACTTCTTGCCGCACTTGTCTTCCTTGCTCCTTGCATACTCCACCACTTGCTTTACGGTGTCCATGCAAAGCAGCGGCTCTCCGCCGAAGAAGTCTATCTCGAGGTTAGTACGCGTCCCGCTGTGCTCGATGAGGAAGTCTACCGCCGCCTTGCCCACCTTGGGCGTCATGTGCGCCTTGGCGTCGGTGCGGTAAGTGCCTTCGTCCGCAAAGCAGTACTTGCACCTGAGATTGCAATCGTAACACACGTTAAGGCACAGCGCCTTAATAACGCCTATGCCCTTGCAGTCGGAATATGTAGTACAGGGAGAATCGAAGCAGCCCTCCGACTTCAACTGCTCCAGCTCTTGCAGCACCTCATCGTACTCGGACTTATCCACATCCGAGAGTACGCCTTCCTGCTCCACAGTCAGGGGCTGAGAAGTGTATACCTGCCTTGCGATTAAAAAAGCGACATAGTCCAAATTGTGCAGACTGCCGCTTTCTACATCCCATGCAAAATAATGTACCTTATCGCGGTACTTGAATTCAAAGGTATGTACCATTAAATTGAATTAGATTAAAGGCTTGCGGCTTACGTTGACTCTCTCGCCGTTATTCTTGCAGCTCTGATTGCCTACGGTGCAGCTGGTCTTGCAAGCTGACTGGCAGCTGGACTGGCACTCTCCGCAACCTACCTTGCCGTCCTTACGAATAGTCTTTTTAACAATGGAATTAACGCGCATCGTTATAGCCTCCTTGAGATATTTACGATATTATTATATATACAAGCGGCGGCAAATGCAAGCGATTGACCTGCCTTAAGTCGCCGATTAAAAAACATACGGCTTAAGCCGTCCGCCCGCTGCGGAAAAGCAAATAGGCTGCTACGCGCCGCAATTATATTCCTATTCCGCCTGCAATCCGTCATAATTGCCGCCGATAAAGAAGTAGCCGCTATAAAAAATATCTATCGGGATTGCGCCGTATAGGTACTCAACCCCGATAGATACGCCTTAGTCCTTAGCTATATTATAGATTGGATATCCGTATTACTATTACTTTGCCGTGTGGACGTTGACGGCGATTATACCGCTAATGATTCCTGCAAGGGCGCACGCAAGCGCATCGTACAGCGTCATAGAGCCTACCGAGAAATTGCCGCTTGCCGCCGCGCTTATCAGATAGGTCAATCCCGCAAATACAAGACCTACTATCAATCCCTTGACTATGCCCATCTTACCGTTGCGAATACCTATGCACAGCCCAAGAGCAAGCGAAAGTATCTTGATTGCTATGTTGACGGGGATAATCACCTCTTCCCCTATATCTGCGAACTTCACTACTACCGCAAATATTATGACGAGAATAATGGATATGAGCACGGCAAGCAACACGCTTCTGAGCACGTCGAATACGTCGCTCTTATTGATTTTTGACATACTTGAATTTACCTCCGCTTAAGCAAGCTAATTAATCTTATGCGGGCGGCAATCAAGATATGTACAAGCCTTCTGCCCTTAGCTAAAATATGCCGCGATTACCCCTAAAGCGAAATTTATCGACATCGCAAGAGCATAAAAATTTGCATGAAAAAGGGAGATATCGCTATCTCCCCAATAATAACTTGATATGTGTCCGATTACATCTCGGGATTGTCGTCCTGCTTATTGTTATCGTCCTCGGGCTCGTCGAAAGATATCATCTCTTCCTCCTGCTTGTCCTTCTTGCCCCACTTTTTCTTGGGCTTGGAGTCTGCTGCAACGTCGTCTGCCGCATTTACGGTCTCTGCAGGAGCAACTACGGGATTGAGCACAACATATATAGCGGACTTGTCTATAGTTACGAGCGTAGAGCCGTCTCCGCTTGCGGACAAATCGAGTACGAACTCATTCTTGTCGGAATCGATTGCCTTAACCTCGCCGATAAAGCCGCCTATAGTCTTGACCTTAGTGCCGACGCGGATGCTATTCATCATCTCCTGCGCCTTCTTTTGCCTCTTTCTCTGAGGAACTATGGACATTACGAACATGAGCACGAGCAACACGCCGAGCACACCGAGCATTATCCATGTCGAACTGCCGCTGCCGCCCTCGCTACCGCCGCCCATTAATGCCAATAAATAATTCATAAAGCTCTCCTTATTATGACGGAAGCATCTCTTCCGCTACAAACTATAATATAGTATTTATAGCCGAAAATCAACTTAATAGACAATGTAGATGTAAAAATAATGTATAAACTACGCCTTTATGCTCCAATTATATCCTTTAATATAATCGTTATAAAAATCTTTGAATCTATCATCCAATATTGCCTGACGTATGTCCTCGGTCAGCTTTATTAAGTGTCTGATATTGTGCATAGACAGCAGCTGCCCTCCCGCTATCTCGCCCACGTTGAGCATGTGGCGGATATACGCGCGGGAAAAATTGTTGCAGCAATAGCAGTCGCACTCCTCTTCCACGGGAGTGAAGTCGCACTTATACGCGCCGTTGCGCACGGTGATATTGCCGCGCCTTGTAAAGGCTGCGCCGTTGCGCGCCATTCGCGTTGCAAGCACGCAATCGAACATGTCTACGCCCCTCATTACGCCCTCGACTATGCAGTCGGGCGAGCCCACTCCCATAAGGTAAATAGGCTGATTGTCGGGATAATACGGGCGCATTATATCGAGCATCTCATACATATCCGCCTTGGGCTCTCCTACAGACAGTCCGCCTATAGCCATGCCGCACCTTGCGTACTTTGCGGTTGCCTTGACGCTCTCTACTCTGAGATCCTTAAACAAATTGCCCTGCACTATCGGGAATAGCATCTGATTATCGCCCACGCCGTGCGTATAACATCTATCGAGCCAGCCCAGCGTCCTGTCCATGGCGCGCACGCATTTTTTATATTCCGTACCCGCCGCCGTGCACTCGTCGAACGCCATGACGATATCCGCGCCCAAATCGCGCTGAATATCCATGTCCGACTCGGGAGTGAGATGGTGTCTCGAGCCGTCGTAATAGGAAGAAAAAGTTACGCCCTCGTCGGTAATCTTGCGCATCTTGGACAGCGAAAATACTTGAAATCCGCCGCTGTCTGTCAGGATAGGTCTATCCCAATTCATAAACTTGTGCAAGCCGCCCGCCTGCTTTACGATATCGCTGCCCGGTCTTAAATACAGGTGGTATGTATTGGACAGCATAATAGACGCGCCCGTTGCCTTGACCTGCTCGGGCATGAGCCCTTTAACTCCCGCATTGGTGCCCACCGGCATATATACGGGCGTGATAATCTCGCCGTGCGGCGTAGTGTACTTACCCACCCTTGCTCCCGACTGCTTACACACGTGCAAAACTTCGTACTTAAACATATTACTCCTCAATCTACTCAACGCCTGCCGCCTTATCTTCTCATTAGCATTATATCGCTTGTGATATTGCGGCTATCTTTTATTAAAACAAATCCGAATGAGAGCCTGTACGGTACATGGACAAGACTAAAACGTCTTCGAATTTTTCATACACCAACAACCAATCGGGCTCGATATGACACTCCCAATACCCCGAGTACTCTCCGACAAGCATATGGACTCTATTCTTTGGCTCTAACGGTTCGCCTGCGGCAAGCCTTTCGATTATTGTAAATAGCTTATCAAGATTTTTTCCTCTTTTTAAGGCTTGTTTCAAATCTTTTTCAAATCGGCTTGTATATTTTACTATATAATTCATAAACCGAGAGCCGCCTTCAACTCTTCGATACTTGAATAGCCTTTCACATTCGGATCACGCGCAATCCTTCTCCCCTCTTCTATAGCGGCAATCGTCTCCGCGTTCGGACTTTCCACACGCATATCGAAGGGTAAGCCGTTTTCTCTTATAACGGCTTTCAAAAATATATTGAACGCGGTAGACGTATTTATTCCAAGCTCGTCAAAGATCTTTTCCGCCGCCGCCTTTGTTTCCTTTGAGGTTCTGATATTAAGATTTGTGTACTCCATAATAATATCTCCTTTATTACAAATTTATTCTACTATTATTTTACGCAGAAAGTCAATATATTTTCGTAAATATTCGGAGATTTTCGTAATTTATACGGCAAAATTAATACACATAACTGCAATTAGCCGCCTACTCGCCTTAAAAACACTTAAGTAAAAAAGCGCAAGCATTTTTTTAGACGCGTACTTGGCGTACGTAACTTGATAAAAAGCAGAGCGCGACAAAGAACGCTTATAAAGATAGGCACGCGTCCCGCAAGCTATACTTATATGATGAGGATTGTAGAAGCAAGCAAGACAAGGAAAATGCGGCTTTGACCGCCGGGAGTGTACTATACGTACATGACCAAGGCAAAACGCAAGTTTGACACAGTATTGCGCAGTTTATACAATCATCATCGCGTCGCCGAAAGAAAAAAACCTATACCTCAACCCCACGCACTCGTTATAAATGGCTAAGGCGTTATCTCTGCCGACCAAAGCGGATACGAGCATGAGGAGCGTGGACTTAGGCAGGTGAAAATTGGTTATCAGGGCATCGACTGCTTTGAATTTGTAACTGGGATATATGAAAATATCGGTATTGCCGCTGCCCGCCTTAATCATGCCGCTCTCGTCTGCTGCGCTCTCGAGCGTCCTTACGGACGTCGTACCCACGCAGATAACTCTGCCGCCGCTCAAGCGAGCCTCGTTGATAACGGCTGCGCTCTGCTCGGACACCTCGTAATACTCGCTGTGCATCTTATGATTGAGCGCGTCCTCTTCCTTGACAGGTCTAAACGTACCCAAGCCCACGTGCAACAGCACTTCAACCACCTTGACGCCCATTGCTTTGACCTTGTCCAACAGCTGCGGCGTAAAATGCAATCCTGCCGTAGGCGCGGCTGCCGAGCCCTCGTGCTTGCAATATACCGTGTTATATCTGCTCTTATCCCTAAGCGCGTGAGTGATATAAGGCGGCAGGGGCATACTGCCCACTTCTTCAAGCACGTTCTCGAACACGCCGTTGCAAGTGAATTTAATATTCCTTACGCCCTCTTCGCCCACCGAGCACACCTCGGCCTTGAGCCGCGGCGAAAAATATATTTCCGCCCCTACGCGCAGCTTCTTCCCCGGTCTTACTATGCACTCCCAAGTATCGGCGTTGATGCGCTTGAGCAGCAATACCTCGCAGTTGGCGTCTCTGCCCTCCGCCTTGTCTATCGGACAGGCGGACGTAATCCTTACGCCGAATATCCTTGCGGGAATCACCTTGGTATTATTGACGACGAGCACGTCGCCCGCCCTTAAATAATCGCAGATATCGTAAAATCTCTTATGCTCCAACGCGCCCGACGCCCTGTCGTATACCGCAAGACGCGAAGAATCGCGCGGCTCTACAGGCTCTTGCGCGATTAATTCTTGAGGGAGATAATAATCAAAATCGCTTGTCTTTAACATACCGCTCACTCAAACATAGTCATCTGACCGTTATCGCCGAGGTACTTTCTGCCCATATGCTTATATGCGTCGGGCAGACAAACTCTGCCGCGAGGAGTACGGGCGACATAGCATATCTGCATGAGATAAGGCTCGTATACGTCCTCTATGGTACCGCTGTCCTCGCCCACTGCCGCGGCAAGAGTATCCAAGCCCACGGGACCGCCGCCGAATTTATCTATGATAGTGCCCAGTATCAGCCTGTCGATATTGTCCAGACCGCTCTTATCTATCTCCATGCCCTGCATCGCGCCGTCCGCGGACTGCTCGTCTACTACGCCGTCGCCCTTGACCTGCGCAAAGTCGCGCACTCTCTTGAGTATGCGGTTGGCAATACGGGGCGTACCCCTGCTCCTGCTTGCAATCTCATTTGCGCCGCCGTCGGTAATCTCCACGCCGAGTATTCCCGCAGACCTCTTGACGATGTAGGCAAGTTCGCGCGCGTTGTACAGCTCGAGCCTGCAATTAACGCCGAATCTGTCCCTAAGCGGCGAGGTTAGCATACCTGCCTTAGTCGTTGCGCCTATAAGCGTAAATCTATTGAGCGGCAACCTAATGCTCTTGGCAGAAGGACCTTTACCCACCATAAAGTCAAGCGCAAAGTCCTCCATCGCAGGATACAGCACCTCTTCTACCGCGCGGTTAAGTCTATGGATTTCGTCAATAAAAAGTACGTCGCCCTCTTCCAGATTGGTAAGTATGGCGGCAAGGTCGGCTGCCTTTTCTATCGCAGGTCCGGACGTAATGCGTATCTGCGAATTCATTTCGCCCGCAATGATATGCGCAAGCGTCGTCTTACCAAGTCCGGGAGGTCCGTACAGCAGCACGTGATCGAGCGGCTCGCCTCTGCCTTTAGCAGCCTTAATATAAACTTCTAAATTATGCTTTATCTTATCCTGACCGACATAGTCGGACATAGTCTTGGGACGCAACGTATTGTCGCTGTCCCCGTCTCTTTGAGTATTGAGTGAAGATAAAAATCTCTCTCCGTCTTCCATATCCCAGTCCATTATTTATCCACACTCCTGAGCGCAAGCGTAATGAGCGACTCCAAAGACGTCGCCTTACCGCTGCCCGCTATTTTATTTACCGCCTTTACCGCGTCCGTACGCGACATGCCGAGAGATACCAGTACGGCGGCGGCTTCTCTGTGCATATCGTCCGTTGCCGCAAGCGAGCCTAACTCTTGCGCCGCATTCGTCGCGTCGCCCTCCACTCTCTCCCTAAGCTCGAGCACTACGCGCTCCGCGGTCTTTTTACCTATTCCCTTTATCCTTGATAGCGTCTTATAGTCTCCGCTGACAATGGCTATCGCAAGCGTGCGCAAATCCATGCCCGACAATATCTGCAACGCCACTTTTGGACCTATGCCGCTCACCGTAATGAGCTTTAAGAACATCTCTTTTTCTTCCGTCGTAAAAAAGCCGAACAGACGCATTCCCTCGTCGTCCGACCTCAGATAAGTATACAGTTTCACCTCATCTTTTCCGCTGAGACTTTGCAGCGTATAAGATGACACGTTAAACTCATAGCCTATACCGTTATTCTCTATCACCGCAACGTTTTCGTGCAGGTATGCAACACTTCCGATTATATATGCGTACATATATTTATATTATACCGCATAGGCATAGCAAGTCAAGTAATATACCTGCAGCCTATTACGGCACCGCTCATACAATTATAGGCGCTGCCCTTATAAGCAACGCCTATTTTATTACTGTCTATTGATTGCTGCTACTTGGTGTAGTCCTTTATTCTGCTGCAATCTATCTTGCGCACGCTTGCCTTGCCGTCAACAGATATCGCATGAGCGAAATTTTTATTACCTTTATCGTTGTTAATAGCGCCGACGTTATAGACGCCCTCTACAGTAACATTTTTATCTGCCAATGCAGCTATAAGATAAGCTCCGCTCTCGCACTTATTGCCCTTAGCTGCGCTGTTACAGTCAATATCTCCCATATTGACGCAGTTTATCAATTTTGCTCCCGCTCCCGGACGAATATTGCCATCCGAGTACATCTCGTTGGCGAATACGGAAAACTGCCTGACCTTAGAGTTATTTTCCAGCCCTCTTATATTGCCCTTGTTGAGACAGTTGGAGATAACTCCGCAGTTGATATTGGCAAATATGGCCAACCTATGCACATACTTTTCCTCGCCTTCCCCATTGAGTTCGGTATGCAAGTCGCATACGTCCACTATATTGACAATATTATCGATTACACCGTAATTCTCGTAACAAATGAACGCAGTATTATTACTTATAACATTAGTCTCTACGCTTTGCGCATTGCCGTAATAATTGAGCACGATATTTTTTACCACGCCGCTCTTGCCTATCCGACTAAAGAAAGCGCGATTATAGTCGTTGTCTGCATCGTTTGCCTGCATCGGATCTATAAACATCGAATATCCGTTACCGTCGAACACACCGTTAAACGTATTCCTCGTAAACTCTCTGACTGTAGATATGCTGCTATAGCCAAAATTGCCGCTTGCAATAAAATTGGTATATTCGTCTGCCCGGTTGCTGTCCAACTCATGCAATCGATTGACCACAGCATATACCTCGCCGTCGATTTTTACTTCCGTCGCGCCTTCGGGTATATAAATGTGTCCGCCTCTGTTATCATAAGACTTTGCGCTCAAATCAACGCCTTCGGGCAAATTAGTCTGCTTAACCGTTATATTTACCTTATATACATTGGACTTATTATTATTTGTAACTTTGACGTATAAGCTCTTGCTTCCGTCTACATAAATCTTGTAATCGCTGTCTTTTAATTTTTCGCTGCAAGTCTCATCTTCGTAGATAATCGCATACGCTTCGGGACTTACTATAAGGTCGTTAATCTCTAAGTAGTTAGTATAAGGGACTGTTACGTTAAGCTCGCCAACGCCTTTGTAATCAAAGTTGTAGCTACTATCTACCCATTCCGCCATATGATTGTTTATCCTTATCGCTACTAAGTCCGCATACTCATCCCCTTTAGTCTTGCATCCCGTCATTACCGCAGCCATTGCGCATATGATAAGCACCGCTACAGATAGCAATATTATTAAACTTCTCTTCTTCATCTGCTCCCCCCCCTCGACATAAAAATAGGTATGATATATTGGAAATACCTATCCCCTCTATATCATACCATATATACTTGTTTTTTCAAGACGTTTTGTAAATTTTACATTGCGCCGTAGTTACTTGGTATAGTCCTTTATTCTACTGCAATCCACGTCGCGGCTTTTGCCATTTGCGTTAACAGAACTTGCATTCAAGAAATATCTACCGTACTTTTTCTTATTATTACTCTTCTGTATGCGCCCCACATTATACACTTCATTCAGCTGCACATATGCATCGGCATTAGTCGCTATAAGATATACGCCGCTATTATGATAGTCATTGCTCGCAGTAGTATTGTACTCTATGTTTCCGGTATTAACGCAATTAATCAGCTTAGCAGAGCCTGTATAATCATACTGCTCTCCATGCATTTCGTTAGCAAAGATAGAAAATTGCCTTATCTTAATATCGCTCTCTTCACCTACAATGCTACCCTTATTGAGACAATTAGATATTACTCCTCTGTTAACATCCGCATAGATGGCTAACCTATGAACATATTCTTCTTCTGTATCTCCTGCAAATCTCGTTGTGCTATCCATTAGACTGATGCTATTGCACACATTATCTATCGTTCCGTAATTTTCATTGCAAAGCACCGCTATTTTATTATTCCATACTTCGTATCCGGCATACGTATCACTATTGTAATTGAATGTGCTTGTAGCTGCTAACGTAAAATTTCTAAAAACCCCGTTTTCTCCTATTTCTTTGATTGTAGTTAAGTTGGTTGCACCTTTCTCATTTATACTGCGTTCGACATAAAGCATATATCCATTTCCGTCAAATATACCGTTAAATATGTCGCTACCAAACTTCCAAAAATGCGAACATCTACTATCGCTGCTTAAAATATATCTTTGGGAAGCAGCATTAGAAATATTTTCACAATCATACCACTCTAATCTGTCAAGTACATAATAGTCCTCTCCATCTATACTTACCTGCTTAACGCTGTCTGGAATATAAACGTGTCCGCCTCTGTTATCGTAATCTTTCACACTCAAGTCTACATTGTCAGGTAAATTGGTCTGCTTAACAGTTACGTTTACTTTATAAATATTAGATTTTTTATTGTTAATAACCTTGACATACAGTGTCTTATTTATATCAATATATATATAATAATCTTTTTCCTTTAACTCTTGAGTACATGCCTCGTCCTCATATACCATAGCCGTAGCCTTGGGACTGACTATAAGGTCGTTAATCTCTAAGTAGTTGGTATAAGGGACTGTTACGTTAAGCTCGCCAACGCCTTTATAGTCGAAGTTGTAGCTGCTATCTACCCACTCCGCCATATGATTATTGATCCTAATCGCTACTAAGTCCGCATACTCATCCCCTTTAGCATTGCATCCCGTCATTACCGCAGCCATTGCGCATATGATAAGCACCGCTATGGATAAAGATATTATTAAGGTCTTTCTCTTCATAAGATACCCCCACTATAAATTATATGAAATGCAAATGATAAAGTATACAATACATCCCTATATATCAATGATATCATCATATACATTATTTAGCAATACATAAAAGCATTATTAGTATTAGTCTTTATAGACTATTGTCGAAATCATGATTATATAGCATAATCAAGTCTTTACACCTCCACTGCTACCTGATTCGCCTCTTCTTCCCATAACACCGTAAACCATATTATTAGTCGGCCATTTTTTAATTGGGTCGCCGCAATTTCCACCTAAGCCATATATACCGCCTGATCCATAATAGCCAGCTTCATTTCTTGCTGTTCCTATAACTTTAGTTTCTTTTGCATATCCCATAGCGCCGTTTCCGCCATCGCCACCGTTTCCGCCATTACCGCCGTTGCCAGGCGCGATTGATTTCTTGCCTACGGCACCATTTCTTCCTGGAGCGCCGTTTCCGCCATGACCACCGCAACCGCCGCTTCCGCCTTTTCCGCCGACAGCCCTAAAAGTACAGTTGGATTTTATAACTATGCTTC
>CAMWNK010000038.1 GCA_947175555.1 uncultured Clostridia bacterium
ACGTGAACGTATCGTTGCTTACGCTATAGCCTGTATCGGGTACTCCCGTAGAGTCTACTATACTTACCGTTACCGTATATGTCTCTGCGTCAGTTGGATTATTCTCGCTCCTGCCTGTGGAGTCTACTATTGCATACCTTATCACTCCCGACGGGACGGGTACTCTGTCCGTGCCGCTTGTGCCTGTATAAAACTCCGCTACAGGCTTGATTGCGTTGCCGTTATATGTATGCGCTGCCGCGAATGCTCCGCCTATACCGTCCGTCCACTTGACAGTTACGCTTATCGTCTTATTGCCGTAATCTACCACCGCGCTTTCAAGAGATGCAAACGCGCCCGTTATTCCGCTCGTGAGATCTTCTTCTACAGCCATAAACCTATACACGTACGTGCCGCGCATTGGCTTATACGCTACATTGACTACATCCCATAGCGTAGAAGTCGACGCCCTATATTCCATATCCGCTGTCGGTGCGTTGCCGTTGAGATACGTATCCGTAGTAAGGTCATAATCTATTACGGGCTTTGCGGGGCGGGCAGGTATATTCAGCACTACCTCATCCGACTTGAACGTGCCGTTGTCCGCCGCATACCAGGCGCGTAGCGTCTTAGTCGTAGTATCGGGATTTAGGTCTATGAGGTTGCCGTTGCCCCTCATCTCGCTGCCGCCCGATATGATATACCTTATGTTGGAGTTGGCAGGCTGTGCCGTCTTTTCCGTCTTATAGTTAATGCTTAAAGTCGGAGCGTTCTTTCTTGCAGGGATTGTCAGCTCCTTAATAATGCTCGCAAACTCTGTCGCCGTAGCATCCTTGTAGTAATACACCTTATACTCTGTATTGCCCTGCGTCTCTATATATCCCAGTTGGTCCAAGTGCAGAGTTGTGGAAGTAATTAGCTGATTATATCCTCCGCTCGGCTTTATCTTATCCACTATGTAACTATATCCACCGTCTATAAATAGTGTCTCTTGTACATAGTCTATAGTAAAGTCCGTTGCTGTCTGTCGCTTGGGGATTATTAGGCTGTATTCGCCGCTATCGTCTATATAGTCTGTATATGCTGTAGGTACTTTATATCTGAAGTCGTACGCGTCGCCTGTCATGATACTTTCGGGTATCTGCATATTGACTATCGGCTGCCAGTTGCCGTTGCTGTCCTTATACTCAAGCCACGGCAATCTATTCTGTCCGTTGACTGTAGGATTGGTAGGGATAAGTTCCTCATTGGCATAGTCTATACTAAGTATAGGCGCAAGCTGAGACGCCTTCTGTACGGTATACGTATATTCCATTCGGTTGGCGGTGGGCATTATATAGTTTTGCGTAAGCAATGCCGCTGCTCCGCTCGCCGTATTATTGGTTACGATATCCGCCTTTATCTTATGCGCTCCCGCTACGTCCAACTTTATATTGCTCGCACTGCCGTCGTAGGTGAGCTGCACGTCCAAGTTATCTATTGCCATACCATTGCCAAGTACGGGCTTATACCTTTGCAAGTCCGCAAGCAATGTGCTGCGCCATACGTATGAGCTCGATATACCCGACCATGTTAGCGTAAGTTGACGCGGCTTTATCTCCCATTTATACTCTTGTGCTACACTACCTGCTACCGTTGTGAAGCCGCCTAAGCCGTTAGCTATCGCCCACTTGTAGGGAGAAGATAAAGTCATCTTAGCTGTATATACGTCTGCATTGACGCCGCTAAGCTGCGATGCAGAAACAAGCGACATGTCTTGATAAAGCAATCCTTTATCACTAAGCAACGTAGCGATGCTCTTAGTCTGTCCGTCATATGTTACTTCTTGCTTTTTAGGTAAGTCATATGCTGTAGCCTTATCTGCCGAAGTGAGATTGAGATGCAACGCAGGACGTGCTGCACAACGATATGTCGTATAATCCGAACTGATAATTGTTCCGTTGGCACTCATAAAATATACAGCGTAGTCAAATATATAAGTGCAAGAGCGCGTCCATGAACCAATCGAATTAGCCCTTTGATTGGCAGATACTGCCCACAATCCGTTAGTAGCAATTCTAGTTCCTATCTCAGTAACCGAAGGAAGCCATATATAATCGTTCTTCCAATCCGTATAACCCTGCCTGCCTGTGTAATTCAAATTTGCGCCATACCAATTATTAACGCCGCTGGGAGTACCGTACGCCTCGTTGGAGAGAGTGTAGCCTATATCTCCTATTGTGCCTCCCGCCGTCTGATTTTCCGTCTCCTGATAAGCAACATCGGCAGGCGTTACGATAAAATCTGTGAGAGAATCCATAACAGTAGGCATAGTAAATCTTGCATACTTATTGTTAGGATCCTGTGCGATTGGAGTCAACGCTGTAGCTGAATTACTTGCCGCATAACCGCCGCCATTATTGAGTACGCTTGCCCTAATGTAGCTACTACTGTACATGGCACTTGGATACTGCGTAGCAGATGTATTGAAATACCAATGTTGCCACTCATCCTCGTCCGATGACGTAGCAAGCCACAGCGTAGCTATGGTATTGCCCGACCTATCTTGAGTAAGGTGCGTTACCGTCCACTCCATTCCCCCGAATGATACTACGATATCTTTACCGCCGCTTACTGTACGGATATCAGCGGACGTAATCTGTCCGCCGCCCGATACGGCAGTATCTATATCTGCAAGGCTTGCATTGGCGTTGCCTGTAATAGCAGCATATAGCTTGCTTAAGTTTTCTCCCGCAAAATGCTTTGTATTAGAGGTTGTGTCGGTGCCTTTATATATTTCGCCTACTTTGATAATATCGGTATTGGCAGCCGACGTGTCTGTCATTGCAATTACGTCTGCCATATTACCGACAAAATATAAAGCACAGCACAGCATTGCCGCACATATAAGCACAGTCATTAATATTGTTAATTTATTTTTACCTACAGTCATTCCCTTACCCGAAAAATACGTTATTTTTCGTCTTTAGCAGGTGGACCTATTAACGTAATAGGTCCACCTCAATGGCTCTAAAGCGGCATAAAGAAAGACAAATCAGCAATATTACGACTGATAACCAATCAAATAATGACATTATGTGTTGCGTGTAACACTCAAAAGTATTATAATATAATAAATTAAGAGGACCTATTACGTTAATAGGTCTATCTTTTTATCTTACCGCTTAGCAAGTACAAAGCGCATTATAATCAGTCAAATGAAATAACTTATGTAGTAAAATATCAATCATTATGCAATAAAAAACAAGCACGGCATAAGCCGTGCTCATTTATTATAATCGGTGCATTATTTCAATCAAAACTCGCCG
This sequence comes from uncultured Clostridia bacterium, assembly GCA_947175555.1. Taxonomy (GTDB): domain Bacteria; phylum Bacillota; class Clostridia; order Christensenellales; family UBA3700; genus Alloclostridium. The sequence continues at coordinate 3,288 of CAMWNK010000038.1, forward strand.
AGGTCATCCTCTACCGAGAACTTAGCGGACAAGTCGTCCTCGACTATGTTGTTGTCCACATAGCTCTTAGGCACAGCCATTACGTTGCGATAGCGGCGCATACCGGTACCTGCGGGGATGAGTTTACCGAGAATGACGTTCTCCTTAAGACCGACAAGGTTATCGACCTTATTCTTAACGGCGGCTTCGGTAAGCACGCGGGCAGTCTCCTGGAATGACGCTGCGGAGAGGAAGGACTCTGTAGCGAGCGCAGCCTTAGTGATACCCAGCAAGATACGCTTAGCGGTAGCGGGTACTCCGCCTGCCTCTATAGTCTTTTCGTTCTCCTCTTCGTAGGTGAAGATATCCACATACTCGCCGGGGAGCATCTTGGTGCTGCCTTGGCTCTCAATCCTTACCTTACGGAGCATCTGTCTTACGATAACTTCGGTATGCTTGTCGTTGATTTCAACGCCCGAAGTACGGTAAGCGGATTGCACTTCCTTGATGAGGTATTCCTGCGCGCCGGTAATACCCTTGGTACGCAGTATATCTTGAGGATAGATGCTACCTTGAGTAATCGCGTCGCCTGCATTGACTTCGTCGCCGTCTGCAACCTTGAGCTTCTGACCGAATACGAGTCTATACTCTACAGCCTCGCCCTCTTTAGGAACTATCTTGACAATCTTGCGGTCCTCGGACAGCTCTATCTTACCCGTCTTGTCCGCAACAAGCGCCTGTCCCTTAGGTCTGCGCGCCTCAAAGAGCTCCTCTACGCGGGGCAGACCCTGCGTGATATCTTCGGATACTGCTACGCCGCCTGTATGGAAGGTTCTCATCGTCAGCTGCGTACCGGGCTCGCCGATAGACTGAGCTGCTATAACGCCGACCGCTTCGCCGACCTTGACGTCGTTGCCCGACGCCATGTTCTTACCGTAGCACTTAGCGCATACGCCGTGTCTCGTCTTGCAGGTGAGTATGGAGCGGATACGCACTTCCTTAATGCCTGCCTTCTCGATAGCCTTAGCGTCGTCGTTGCTGATAAGAGTATCTTTAACAACGATAACCTCGCCCGTAGCGGGATCGATAACGTCGTCCATGCAGTATCTGCCTGCTATTCTGTCGCTGAGCGGCTCGATAATCGCGCCTGCCGCGTCGTAGATAGCGGTAACGACTCTACCCTTGTTGTCGCCGCAATCTTTCTCGTTAATGATAACGTCCTGGGATACGTCTACAAGTCTGCGGGTGAGGTAACCTGAGTCAGCCGTCTTAAGAGCGGTATCTGCAAGACCTTTACGTCCGCCGTGCGAAGATATGAAGTACTCCAGTACCGACAGACCGTCGCGATACGACGCCTTGATAGGCAACTCGACGACTTTACCCGAAGGATCGCGTACAAGTCCGCGCATGCCGCACAGCTGAGATATCTGACTCATGTTACCGCGGGCGCCGGAGTCTGCCATCATCCATATAGGGTTGAACATCTCTTTATTCTTGATAAGCTCGGCGTCGACCTCTTCCTTAGCCTTCTGCCATACCTTGACGGTCTGGTTGTAGCGGTCCTCGTCGTCCATACGTCCGCGCTTATACAGTTGCTCTATCTTGATAATGTCGTTATCTGCCTTAGTAAGTATCTCTTTCTTAGCCTTAGGCACGTGCATATCGAACACGCTTGCGGTAATCGCGCCGATAGTGGAATAGGTGTAACCTTGATCCTTAATCTTATCGAGCACGACCGACGTCTCGGTAGCTCCCTTATACTTAAAGCAAGCGTCGACTATTCTGGAAAGTCCCTTCTTGCCTACGGGCACGTTGCCCTTATTCCAGTACGTACGCAGGAACTTCTCTCTCTCCTCGCCCTGCAAGCCCTGCTTATCAGCCTGGGCGTTAGCCTCGACCTCGGGCCAGTCAAGCTCGAGATAAAGCTGCTGCTCGGCAGTATCGCGGGGTACGAAGGCAAGGTCTTGAGGAATAGCTTCGTTGAAGATGATACGTCCCGTGGTGGTACGAAGTATCTTGCTTACCGTAACGCCGTCTACAGTCTTGGACATGCGTACGTTTATCATCGCCTGCAAGTCAATCTGCTTGAGCGCGTAAGCCTTCTTAGCCTCGTCGGGATCGCGGAAGAATCTTCCCTCGCCCTTAGCGCCTTCCTTGACGATAGTAAGATAGTAGCTACCCATAACCATGTCCTGAGTAGGGGTAACGACAGGCTTACCGTCGGAAAGCTTAAGTATATTGTTGGTGGAGAGCATGAGGAATCTTGCCTCCGCCCTCGCCTCTATCGAAAGAGGTACGTGCACTGCCATCTGGTCGCCGTCGAAGTCTGCGTTGAACGCGCCGCAAGCAAGGGGGTGCAGCTTAATAGCTCTGCCCTCGACGAGAACGGGCTCAAACGCCTGAATACCCAATCTATGCAGCGTAGGCGCACGGTTGAGGAGTACGGGGTGGTCCTTGATGACCTCTTCCAATATATCCCATATCTTAGCGTCTTTAGCTCTCTCGATTATACGCTTTGCGCTCTTGATATTCTGGCATACGCCGTCGTCTACCAATCTCTTGATTACGAAAGGCTTGAAGAGCTCAAGCGCCATCTCCTTGGGGATACCGCACTGATACATCTTAAGCTCGGGACCTACTACGATAACCGAACGTCCCGAGTAGTCGACACGCTTACCCAGCAAGTTCTGACGGAAGCGTCCCTGCTTACCCTTGAGCATACCGGAGAGAGACTTGAGCTCTCTATTGCCTGCTCCCGTTACCGCCTTGCCTCTCCTGCCGTTGTCGATGAGAGCGTCCACCGCTTCTTGCAGCATCCTCTTCTCGTTACGGATAATGATGTCGGGCGCGCCGAGCTCTATGAGTTTCTTAAGTCTGTTATTACGGTTGATGACGCGTCTGTACAAGTCGTTGAGGTCGGACGTGGCAAATCTGCCGCCGTCGAGCGGCACCATGGGGCGCAACTCGGGAGGAATGACTGGTACAACGTCGAGTATCATCCACTCGGGCTTATTGCCGCTGGTCCTAAACGCCTCGAGCACCTCAAGTCTCTTGACTATCTTGGTCCTCTTCTGACTGCCCGCAGCGAGCTCTGCAAGCTCTTTTTGCAAGTTTTCGCATTCCTTTTCGAGGTCTACGTCGGCAAGCAACTCCTTGATTGCCTCTGCGCCCATCGCAGCGCGGAAAGAGCCGTAGCCGTACTTATCGTAAGCCTCTCTCATCTCCTTATCGTCGATGATCTGCTTTTTCTGCAAATCGGTCTTACCGGGGTCCACAACGACGAACTTTACAAAGTACAATACGTACTCCACGTCCTTAGGGGACATATCCAGCACAAGACTTATGCGCGAAGGAATACCCTTGAAGTACCATATGTGCGATACGGGCGAGGCAAGGTCGATATGTCCCATTCTCTCGCGGCGTACCTTAGCGCGCGTAACTTCGACGCCGCACTTGTCGCATATGACGCCCTTATATCTGATTCTCTTATATTTACCGCAGTGGCACTCCCAATCCTTGGTAGGTCCGAAAATGCGCTCGCAGAACAGACCGTCTCTCTCGGGCTTCTGCGTCCTGTAGTTGATTGTCTCGGGCTTGGTAACTTCGCCGTGAGACCACGATCTTATCTGCTCGGGCGAAGCAACGCCTATTTGAATACAATCGAAATTATTTACTTCTGACATTCTCGTACCTCCTTACTCCTCGTCATCCGACGTAAAGTCCGCGTCCAACAATCCATCGAACGGGTTATCGGAATCGCCGCCGAACAGTCCGCCCGACAGCAGGTCGTCGCCGAGCGAATACAAATCGTCGCCGCTACCCAAGTCGAATGCGTCGACTTCTTCCAGCTCATGCTGTTCCTTCTCGGGCAACGTGTCGAGGTCGTCGTCTACGTTCTCCCTAAGTCCTATCTCTTCTCTCTTCTCGTTGAGCACCTTGACGTCCAAAGCAAGACCTTGGAATTCCTTTATAAGCACCTTGAACGACTCGGGCGTGCCGGGCTCCGTAATGGGATTGCCCTTGACGATATTCTCGTAAGTCTTAACGCGTCCTACGATATCATCCGACTTGACGGTGAGTATCTCTTGCAAGATATGCGCCGCGCCGTAAGCCTCGAGCGCCCACACCTCCATCTCGCCGAAACGCTGTCCGCCGAACTGCGCTTTACCGCCCAAAGGCTGCTGCGTAACGAGTGAGTAAGGTCCTATGCTCCTTGCGTGTATCTTGTCGTCGACAAGGTGGATGAGCTTGAGCATGTACATGTAACCGACGGTAACGGGATTTTCGAACTTGTCGCCCGTCCTGCCGTCGAAGAGCTCCAGCTTGCCGTTATGCGGCATATTGTTCTGCTGGAACAATTCCTTGATATCATACTCGGTTGCGCCGTCGAATACGGGAGTGGATATCTTCCAACCCAGCATCTTGGCTACCAGTCCCAAGTGAACCTCCAAGACCTGACCGATATTCATACGCGAAGGCACGCCCAAAGGATTGAGCACTATCTGCAAAGGAGTACCGTCCGCGAGGAAAGGCATGTCCTCTCTGGGAAGTACGCGGGATACGACGCCCTTGTTACCGTGGCGTCCCGCCATCTTATCGCCTACGCCGAGCTTTCTCTTCTGAGCGACGTATACGCGTACGAGCTTATTCACGCCGGGGGACATCTCGTCCTTGTTCTCCCTTGTGAATATCTTCACGTCTACTACGATACCGTTCTGTCCGTGAGGGAGTCTGAGCGAGGTGTCTCTTACTTCTCTCGACTTCTCGCCGAAGATTGCGCGCAGCAATCTCTCCTCGGGGGTAAGCTCAGCCTCGCCCTTAGGCGTAACTCTTCCTACCAGTATGTCGCCGGAATGAACTTCCGCGCCCACCATTATGATACCGTTATCGTCCAGATACTTGAGCGCGTCGTCGCCGAGGTTGGGAATATCGCGCGTAATCTGCTCTTCGCCCAGCTTAGTATCTCTTGCCTCAATCTCGTACTCCTCGATGTGAATAGAGGTGAATACGTCGTCTTTGACAAGGTCCTCGCTGATAAGTATAGCGTCCTCGTAGTTATAACCGCACCAAGACATGAAGCCGATGAGGATATTGCGTCCGAGCGAAAGCTCGCCGTTGTCCGTAGCGGGACCGTCTGCGAGCACCGCGCCCTTGAGCACTCTGTCGCCCTTGGATACGATAGGTCTTTGATTGATGCAGGTGCCGTTGTTGCTGCGCTCGTACTTCTGAAGATTATATACCTCTTCGCTGCCGTCGCCCAACGTGAGCACGACCTTGTCCGCGCTTACACTCTTGACTACGCCGTCATTCTTGGCTATTACCATGACGCCGCTGTCGTATGCTATCTTATGCTCCATGCCCGTAGCTATGATAGGAGCTTGAGGGCGGATAAGAGGAACTGCCTGACGTTGCATGTTGGAGCCCATCAGCGCGCGGGACGTATCGTCGTTCTCGAGGAAGGGAACGAGCGACGCCGCTACCGATATGAGCTGCTTGGGCGATACGTCCATGTAGTCTACTATCGCGCTGTCTACCTCGCGGATGTCTTCCTTGATACGGCAGGTTACACGGTTGGATGCGAAATGTCCGTCCTCGGTAAGAGGCGTATTCGCCTGCGCCACGACGTACTTGTCCTCTTCGTCAGCTTGCAAGTAATCTACGGTATCGGTAACTATACCGTTTTCCTTATCCACTCTGCGGTAAGGAGCCTCGATAAAGCCGTACTCGTTGACTCTTGCAAAAGTAGCAAGCGAAGATATAAGACCGATGTTCTGACCTTCGGGCGTCTCGATAGGACACATTCTGCCGTAATGGGAGTGGTTGATGTCTCGAACCTCTACGCTCGCGCGCTCTCTGTTGAGACCGCCGGGACCGAGAGCGGAAAGTTTACGCTTGTGCGTCAACTCCGCTATGGGGTTGTGATGGTCCATGAACTGAGACAGCTGCGAGGAGCAGAAGAACTCCTTTATAGCCGAAGTTACGGGCTTGATATTGATAAAGCTCTGAGCTCTGTATTCTCCGTCGTCGGAGACAATACTCATGCGCTCTTTGATAACTCTGTCCAATCTGCCGAAGCCGATGCGCAACTGATTCTGAAGCAGCTCGCCTACAGAACGTACGCGGCGGTTGGCGAGGTGGTCGATATTGTCGCACTCGCCCAGACCGTGGCTCAGTCCGAGATTGTAGCTCACAGACGCAATAACGTCGTCTATGGTAAGGTGCTTGATGATGAGTGTGTCTTTAGCCTGTCTGATAGCGTCTTTAAGCTCTTCGCCCTTGAAGTTGGCAAGCACGTCCATGAGAGTGGGATAATATACCATCTCGTTGATGCCCAGCTCCTTGGGGTCGCAGTCGATATACTTGGCAAGATCTACGGTGTGATTGCCTATAACCTTGAATACAGAGCCGTCGGGCGCAAGTACGAATGCGTGATTGACGCCTGCGTTCTGTATCTCTTTAGCCTTATCCTCGGTGAGCACTTCGCCCTTAACGGCAAGCACTTCGCCCGTGTCGGCGTTGACGATATCGTCGGCAAGCGCATAGCCTGCTATCCTCGTGGCAAGGCTGAGCTTTTTATTAAACTTATAGCGACCTACTCTTGCAAGGTCATACTTCCTTGCGTCGTAGAAGGTATTGCGGATAAGCTGAGTAATGGATTCGCTGTTGGGCACTTCGCCGGGGCGCATCTTCTTATAAAGCTCGACTTTAGCGTCCTCTTCGTTGCGGGTAGGATCCTTGCCGAACGTGGCGGAAAGTATCTTGTCCTCGCCGAATACCGCGGTGATATCCTCGTTGGAGCCAAGTCCGAGCGCTCTTAAAAGCGTGGTAGCCGCTACCTTACGGTTACGGTCGACGTTAACCCACATAACGTCGTTTTGGTCCTGCTTGAACTCCAGCCATGCGCCTCTGGAAGGCATTACCGTCGTCTCATAACGGGGTACGCCTGCCTTGTCCATGCTGAAATTGCAATACACGCTGGGGCTGCGTACGAGCTGACTTACGATTACTCTCTCCGCGCCGTTGATTATGAACGAGCCGTTGTCCGTCATCAGCGGGAAGTCGCCCATAAATACCTCTTCCTCGGTAACCTCGCCGGTATCGTTGCGTACGAGTCTTACCTTTACCTTAAGCGGCACGGCGTAAGTCGCGTCTCTGTCCTTGCATTCCTTGACCGAATAAGAGGGCTTACCGTCGAAAGAAAAACCGACATAATGCAGCTCTATCTTTCCCGAGAAGTCGCATACGGGCGTATAATCGTCCAATACCTCCTGTATGCCCTCGGTGATAAACCTCTTGTAGGAATCCTTTTGCAGCTCAATCAAGTAAGGTATTTCCAACACGTCCTTAATCTTGGAAAAACAGACTCTTTCCGTATTGCCGTACTTGACCTTGTGTATGTGTTGAGGCATATTTCACACTCCTTAAAAAATTATCCCGAATAAACGTATGCGCGCAATTTCCCCTTACCCTTAAATCATAAAGGGACACTTTGCAACATACATAATTAGACAATTATATATTGTAGTAAAAATTGACAAGCAAGTCAAGCGTATTTCGTCTATATATTTATAAAAAATTTTATATTTACTTTATTCGCCCGCATATGCTATAATCGGCGTATGAGATTGGATAAGTATCTTAAAGTGAGCAGGATTATCAAGCGACGCACCGTAGCCGCAGGCGCATGCGACGACGGCAGAGCGGAAATCAACGGCCGCCCCGCAAAGGCTGGCACTCGGGTAAAAGAGGGCGATGTGATTGCGCTGCATTTCGGCGACAAAACTTTTACCGTGCGCGTGCTTTCGATTAAAGAAAGCATACGCAAAGAGGACGCTTGCTCGATGTACGAGGTGATCAATGAAGATTAACGTCATACTCCCCTGCGCAGGCTCGGGCAGCAGAGCGGGACTGGGATATAACAAGTCATTATCTTCCATTGACGGCAAGAGCGTGGTTGCGACAACTGCCGAAGCATTCGATATCCCGCAAGTAACGCGCATCGTAGTAGCTTGCGGCAGAGGCGAGGCAGACGACTTTACAGCCGCGCTAACGGGTATAAGCAGAGTTGTCATTATTGCGGGCGGAGACACTCGTACCGCATCCGTCGCCGCCGCCCTCAAGTCATGCGAGCCCGATTGCGATATAGTAGCTATTCACGACGGAGCAAGGCCCTATCTCTCTACCGAGATGCTCGAGCGAGGAATATCCGCCGCCGAACAAAGCGGCGCGGCGATACCGACAGTGCCCGTAAGCGACAGCTTAAGGCTTATAAGCAAGGAAGGCAGCACCGCCGTGGACAGAGCGCAATACGTCGCCGTACAGACGCCGCAGTTATTCAGATACCGCGATATTGCAGCCGCATACGAGATGGCTGCGCAAGATAATTTTCAAGCGACGGACGACGCGCAAATATATGAAAAATATATTGGAAAGGTCGCATTGTATGACGGCGACAGACGCAACGTAAAGCTGACTTACCCGTCCGACTTCCCTACTCGTCAGGCGGTGGGCTGCGGATTCGATACGCACAGGCTCGCTCAAGGACGCGCGCTGATACTGGGCGGAGTAAACATCCCTCACGATAAAGGGCTGCTCGGGCACTCCGATGCCGATGTACTGGTGCACGCAATAATGGACGCGCTGCTCTCTTGCGTTAACGAAAGAGATATCGGCGTGCACTTTCCCGATACCGACGAGCAGTATAGAGGAATATCGAGCATTGTATTACTGGGTAAGGTAAAAGAAATATTGGATAGCCACGGCGCCGAGGTCGGCAATGTATCTGCAGTGATAATGGCTCAGCGTCCCAAGCTCAAAGATTATATACCTGTGATGTGCCGCAATATCGCAGACACACTGGGCATACAGACGTCGAGGGTGAGCATATCCGCTACTACTACCGAGGGCATAGGACTTGTGGGTAGAGAGGAAGGCATAAGCGTACACGCTACCGCCGCCGTAAATATAAAAGATTAAAATTCTACGCGCATGACAATCCATAGATAAATTTTAGGATTTGTCTACCGGTATTAGCGACTTCTCTATATGGCAAAACGCAATATGGCGGCGACGATAAATAATTGTCTTGTTTTCATATCTGTCGCGCTTTTACAAGCGATTTTATTTTGTCATCTTTGCTCCGCCGCTTGTATTTCTTCGGCGCGATTATAAAAAGTATGGCTTTGGGTTGCAGCTCCTGTGGGACATAAAAGAGTTTAACAAAGTCATGAGCAAATAAGATTATTGAGTTTACCGTAGCCTTAGAGGGAATTTTCGTGTGCCGCAGGTGAACGAGAATTAGGCGTGGCTTCACGCCGCGCTTTTTCCGATAATTATATTGCGTGAACGATCGGGGCTACCTGAAGCCTAAAGAGATAAAGATATGTTTGTATTTCACAATATTCTTTCTTTCATAGTTTGAAATTGCGAATTTTATAAATTTAGCTGTTTAATTTACCATGGGAAGTACGTATTATATTGGTATGTTTTATCAGTGTATTCCTGCTTGCGGAATATAAAAATCCAAGTTGCCGTATAGCTATTATTTTGCAATGCTATTATTGCTTTTCTGCGTATACAACTCTCATTCTGTTATCGAAGCATTGCCCGTTCCAACCGTTCTGCGCCTTGCGAACTGTCTTAAACCTAAGCGTAGCTTCTTTACAGTTGCGGAACGCGCCGTCGCCGATAAATTGCGGCTTTGAGTCTATGTATATCAAGCGCGCCGCCGAGCAGTCCTTGAAGGCGCATTGTCCTATATACGATACCTTAGGCGGCACCCTAATCTCCGTAAGCGACGAGCAGTATGCAAAGCAATCTGTCTCTATCTTTTCCAGGTTGGACGGAAGTATTAATTGCTTTAGATTACAGCACCCCGAAAAAGCAGCCTTAGGCAATGTGATTATCTTATCGGAAAGATTGACGTCGTCGAGATTGCCGCAGCCGGCAAATGCTCCTTCTCCGATAATTGCTATCGAGCTTCCGAGATAAGCGTGCTTAAGCACGTTGCAACCGTCAAAGCAACTCTTGCCTATGCTGCCGATTGACTCTCCCGCATAAAAGGCGGTCATATTGACGCAACCCTTAAAACACTCGTCGCCTATATCCGCAAGCGCGCTGTCCTCGGGCAAAATCAATCCGCGCAAATCGCTGCATGCGGCAAATGCCCTCTTGCCTATAATGCGCACGGTGGCAGGCAGAGTAAGATAATACATCTTCTTTGTGCCCTCGAATGCTCCGTCCGCAATACCTATTACGGGAAGCGAACGACGCTTTTCGGGAATAGCGCGGCACGGGCGCAAAAACTTGATACAGCCGTATACGATATATCCGCCGTCTACCTTGACGTATCTCAATTTTGCGGGAATAAACTGCATACAAAGCAAAGCTGCAAGTCCGCTCGCTATGCCCGCGACAATGAATACGGCTTTCTGTCGCATAATGCCGGCGACAGTCCATGCTATTATGAGGATAACGACAGATAGCAACAGCCCCGTAACGGCGCGCACCTTTGCGCCTTCGCGTATACGCTTGTCCACATCGAGCATACGCTTGCGTTCGCTGTCGCACATAGCCTTCAACTGCTCGGCATAATCCGTCATGGCGCTCATATAATCACTTACTATCCCCTTCTTCTTTATCTGCGGCAGCCGTATCAGAGACGGGATTATTATCCGCAATCGCCGTATCCTCTACGCCTGTTATAAACTTATTGGCAACGGCCTTTACTATCAATATATCCGCATAAGCCATAACCAGCGAAACGCCAAGCATCAACAGTCCGAAAAAGAAACCTGCCGCAATCTTACCGCCGCTCTCAAGCGTAAAGCTCTTGAAAGCCATATAGACGGACGCCGCCGCAAGAAACACTCCTACAAAAAGCACCGCGATAAATCCGGCAAAAGCGCACACAAGCCCCAATGCGTTAAATATTATATCCCATACTTTATCCCGTCCGTCGGGCTTATCGGTCTTATTCATATAAGTTATTCTATCACAGCTGCGCAATTACAGTCAATCGCGCGCTTATAAAGCAACGTTGCTTGCTATAAAATAAGGAGCGACCAAGTCGCTCCTTGCTGTCAATACATTGAAGTAATCTTATTGATCCCACTCTACGCCCTTGCCATTTGACGCATTCCAGTTTCCGTCCCAACCTTCGGGCTGTGATGCGGCTTCGCAATAGATAGTAAGATTAGGGCAGTCGATGAACGACCTCTTCTCGACAGAAGTGATGTATTCGTCGATATAAACCTTTTCCAAATTCTTCAATCCGTTGAACGTACCGTCGGCAAGTCCCGTAACCGCTACGCCGTCTATGCTGTAAGGAAGGTCAAGATACTTGACAACGCCGGAATAATTGAATAATCTTATGCCGCCGCTATAGGTCTCGTACTCAAAAGTCTTGATTGCATAGTCTATCTCGCCGAGAGCTCCTTCCCACTTAGCCATCTGCATATACTTAGACCTTGAAGTCTTAGAGGAAGAAGGATCATTTACAACGCGAAGAGCAACGATATCCGTGCCTTTGACAAGACTGCCGTCCATGTACTTGACCTTATAGATAAATTCGGCAGACTCTGCATTCCACGATACGTAATCGGGAGAATCGAGCACTACGCCCGCGATCTTTCTGCTCTTAGCTTTCTCGGAGGCATTAAGCTCGAGTTTGCTGACCTTACCGTCGGTAAAAGTAACATAGCAATGCTTGTTGCTCGCAATCCACTTCCATACGGTTTCATCCTCGGACTTCTCGTCGGGATTGCCCAATATGTCTACAACTTCTTCGGCTGTAGCGCCCAAGTTGATTTTATCTACATTGTCTACATACAGATTATTACCCATTACTACGGCATAAGGAATAACTATACACAAAACTACAACGATTAACAACGCAACTAAAACGCTGATGGTAATTATCTTCTTCTTTTTAATGTTGTTATCTTTAACGATAACGTTTTCGCTGTTGTCAATGTTGTCAATATTCTGGTCCATAACACTTCTCCATTATCTATAGTATAAGGATATGCTATTTAGCTTTAATTGTCAAGCAATTTTTGTATCGGGAAGCCGCTTGCCTGTATACTGATACACATACTTTACACATCGCAATATCGCGCTTTTTTACGCCTCTAAATCAACAAAATATCGGCTATGGCTACGAAAAACTATTAAACAGCATGAAAAAATACGTCCGCTTGCGCGGATATACTCTCTAATATTTAATATAAGGCTATTATTATTTAACTTCTTCTCCAAGGCACAAGCGTTGCGCCTAAAGCAAGAGTTATATTAGCCGTAAGGCAAGCATTGTCTCGCTATACAAAAAACAATATAGTTTTGCCTTATGCCAAGCGATATTTCAACTTGGATACGCCAATTAATTCGCTGTTTTACATAGCGTCCCTAATGAAACATCTTAAAGTTATTTTCCGCTATCACGGAACAGTTATCTGCTACTTAGCAGTTGCGGCATAAAATAGCCGCAGTAGTTTATCAAATTTATCTCAAGCTATAAGCAATAAGAATTGTGCCATACAATC
>CAMWNK010000039.1 GCA_947175555.1 uncultured Clostridia bacterium
CGAAACGCTGCTGCAGGGCGCAACCCTCTGCGGGGTGCTTAATCGCCGCTTTACGCAAAACGCTGCTGCAGGGCGCAACCCTCTGCGGGGTGCTTAAACTCCGCTTTACGCGAAACGCTGCTGCAGGGCGACAATACCAATACTAAGCGCGCAAAAACCACGCTTTTTGCAAGCGTAACCTCTAAAATGCGAGCGGTGCGAGCGAAAAAATATTATAATAAATAATCCTATGAGAGTACGACCGATACGAAAGTAAGACGATATACTTATCGTCGCTTTTGTATCGCGTTTGGTCGTATTTCGGGAGGGAGGGCGTCCGTAAGTCTGCCTTTAGAAGATATCGTTTTAGATATCTTCGCGCAGTAATAGGACGCGCCGACCGACCTGAAGAGGTGAATTTTTACGCGCTACTCTTACCCCGTGCTATCACTTATCCTGCGCGTAAAAAGAGGGGAAACCGTTCTTATAATGGACGGTGTCCCCTCCCAGTAACCGCTAATATGAGGCGGTTGACTCACTTACTCTAATAACTAATTATCGTCCGCCGAATATTACGCCTGGCGGTTATCATTAAGCGCGCAAAAACCACGCTTTTTGCAAGCGTTACCTTGAAAAATACGAGCGGTGCGAGCGAAGTATTTTTATATCGGAAAGTGTGAATTTTATGCGCCTTGATTATTTACTGCTTATTATAAGTATGGCGCATAAAAGAGAGAAAACCATACTTGTAATGTATGGTTGTCTTTAAGTAACCGCCAACACAAGACGGTATATTAATTATTCTTTCTACTAATTTTCGTCTGTCTTGTGTTGCGTTTGGCGGTTAAAGTAGTTTCTTCTTCTTAAGCGCAAAGCAGATAATGACGACAAGCACGACAGATAAGCCTATCGCGGCGGCGAAGCCCCACCACTTATCCTTGCCGGGAAGCCAAGTATTCATACCGAAGAATGATGCCACCAAGGTAGGTATGGACAATATAAGGGTGATGATGGCGAGCACCTTCATAATCAAGTTCTGATTGTTGGAGATAACGGAAGCGTAGGCGTCCATAGTGCCGCTGAGAATGTCTCTGTATATCGTACACATTTGAATAGCCTGCTTGGTCTCGCCTGCGACGTCTTCGAGCAGCTCGTATTCCTCTTCGTAAGCCTTAAGGAAAGCGTTGTTCTTGATAGACAGCAGACGGGATATGACCGCGTCGTTATCGCTCAAAGAAGTGGAAAAATATACGAGCGAGTTCTCGAGGTCGAGCATCTGAATGAGCTCTTTATTCTTGGTAGACTTATGCAGTTCGTTCTGAATACGACCGCTCGCCCTGTTGATCTGCTTGAGGTATCCGAGAAACTTGGATGCTATATTATACAACAGCTGATATAAAAAGCGCGTCTTGCGGTACGTTGCGAAATTACGCACTCTGCCGTTAAGAAAATCTGTAAGAGCGGTATTCTCCTTAAGGGAGACTGTAACAATAACGTGCTCCTTGATGAAAGTGCCGAGAGGAATGGTGTAATAGGAATAATAGTCGTCCTCTTCGTCAATGACGGGGGTATCGACAAGCACCATGAGATAGTCGTCCTCGCTCTCCACCCTTGAACGCTCTTCGTCATCGAGAGGGCACTTGAGCACGCCGTCTTCAAAGCCTGTGAGCTTGCATACGAGGTTGACCTCTTTATCGCTGGGATCTACCAGATTAATCCAGCAGTCCTTGACGTCAAAGCCTTCTGCCGTATACTCCTCGGGGGATATTGTGCGCAAGCCTTTATCCTGCTCGCTTCTGAAAAACTCTATCACGGGGACACCTCCCTTACGGCAAAAAAAGCCGCTTAAATAAAATAGCTGCCGATACGAAGGGATATGTACGGCGGTATTACCGCCGCGACAGCCGCGCGGACGCATAATACCTATTTATAATAACACCGCAAGCGGCGATTAGGCAACCGTTACGCACCCATTTTTTATCCGAGAATTGAGTTGAATCAGCCTTGCGCTCTCCAAAGAATCGTATGCGCCTGAGGCAAGAAGCCCCTCTATACCCTCGGAAATAACCTTGGCAACGTCCTGCCCTACGCCTTGAGCGAGCATACCCTCTACTTGACTTACCAATGCGTCTACCGCACTGTAGCTACGCTCCGAACAAGATTGGTCGCGCGAGCTGATATCCTTGGCGTCGGCGCAAGGAAGAGCCGTGCGCTTGGTGCCTACGCATGAACGGATATACTGTGCCGCTTTTGCCTTCTTGCGGGCAAATACCGCCTCTATAATCGCCTTGCCTATAACCTTGACGATAAAGCCGCCTACCCAAGGCGCCGACGCAATAAGAACGTACGTGAATACCGCGCTGAAGGTAACGTGCATACAAAGTCCCAAGCCCTGCACTATAAGCAACCATATAAGTCCCGACGGCGTAAATACTTCGGGCACAAAGGGACGTGTGAGCACGTGCTTAACCAAAACGTCTCCCGCTGCAAGCATGTCTCCGCACGCCACGGTGCTGCGCCAACTGCGATAGATATTCCTGCCCGCTCTGCGCACGACTTTCTTGCCGTACTTGCTTGCAAAATACTCGTCCACGTAGCCGTACTTTGCGACAAACTTCTTGCTGTGCCTGATAAAGCCGAGCGATGGCTGATAGGCAACGTACATGATAAGCTGCACCGCAAGCAACAGCGTAGGCAACGCGCACGCAAGTACGCCCATGACGGACGTGAAATGACGCCAACTTACGAAAGCGTCGAAATAACCGCTGATAGAATCGATAAACTGTAACATAACCTGACTCCTTACTTTATGTACAGGTTATTGCGCTTGGATCGGCGCTTAAAAAATCTTTGTCCGCTAAAACTTTATTAAAGATTGATTGCCTATAAGCAATCCTACATCTCCACCTCGATATTGCTGCCCAGCAGGAAAAGGACCTTCCTATCGGGCTTGATGCCTGCGCACTTCTCCATAGCCAAAGTTACCAATGCGTCTACCGCACTGTAGCTACGCTCCGAACAAGATTGGTCGCGCGAGCTGATATCCTTGGCGTCGGCGCAAGGAAGAGCCGTGCGCTTGGTGCCTACGCATGAACGGATATACTGTGCCGCTTTTGCCTTCTTGCGGGCAAATACCGCCTCTATAATCGCCTTGCCTATAACCTTGACGATAAAGCCGCCTACCCAAGGCGCCGACGCAATAAGAACGTACGTGAATACCGCGCTGAAGGTAACGTGCATACAAAGTCCCAAGCCCTGCACTATAAGCAACCATATAAGTCCCGACGGCGTAAATACTTCGGGCACAAAGGGACGTGTGAGCACGTGCTTAACCAAAACGTCTCCCGCTGCAAGCATGTCTCCGCACGCCACGGTGCTGCGCCAACTGCGATAGATATTCCTGCCCGCTCTGCGCACGACTTTCTTGCCGTACTTGCTTGCAAAATACTCGTCCACGTAGCCGTACTTTGCGACAAACTTCTTGCTGTGCCTGATAAAGCCGAGCGATGGCTGATAGGCAACGTACATGATAAGCTGCACCGCAAGCAACAGCGTAGGCAACGCGCACGCAAGTACGCCCATGACGGACGTGAAATGACGCCAACTTACGAAAGCGTCGAAATAACCGCTGATAGAATCGATAAACTGTAACATAACCTGACTCCTTACTTTATGTACAGGTTATTGCGCTTGGATCGGCGCTTAAAAAATCTTTGTCCGCTAAAACTTTATTAAAGATTGATTGCCTATAAGCAATCCTACATCTCCACCTCGATATTGCTGCCCAGCAGGAAAAGGACCTTCCTATCGGGCTTGATGCCTGCGCACTTCTCCATAGCCAAAGCGTACAGCTCTATCTGCTTGGCGTAAGCCTTACTCACCTCTAAAGGAGGACGGGATGTGTACTTGAAATCCACAAGCACGTTTTCGCCGCCGCTCTCTCCGCCGAGTATCATAAGGTCTATCGCGCCCTGAATAAGGATGTCGTCGGGCGCGCTGCAATTATCAAGAACGTCGCAAGCGGGCACGCACAGCGTAAACTTGCGCTCGCGCATGTGCCTTACGTGCCGCGCGCGGGAGATAAGCGGCGATGCAAGGCAATCTGCGATAACCTTGCAATCTACAAGCGATGCGCTATGCTCGCTAAGCTCGCCCGAAGCTATCATATCGGCTATCGCGGCGGCAACGCCATCCTCTCCGCTCACGCCGAAATCAATGAGCGAAAGCACTCTGTGATACGCCGTACCAACGGTGTCCGACTCCTCTCCGAACAGCGATATTCCGCCGCCGTAACTCGATACGGAATCGTAATTCTCCTTATTTATTGCCGACACCGAATATTTTATACCGACGCTAACACATTCTTTATAAGGATATTCCGCCTCGGCATAATCGCGCAGATATCCGCACTCCTTTCCCTCTGTAAAGACGACGTCCCTTGACCTTAGCGTATCGCCCTTGACTTCGACATCCGTATCGCGCACGACGTACTTGTCGTAAAATGAGGGATCGAGACAGCACACGTTGCTCAGCCAATCCGCCATTGACGAAACGTTGTCTTTATACTCCTCGCCGAATTTATCATACGCACTCCTGCTCAGCGTACCGGTTACGTACAGATAATTGCGGGCGCGAGTGAGCGCGACATAAAACAGGCGCATCCTGTCGTCAACGCTCTCGTCGATGATTGTATCCTTAATATAACTTTTTATAACATTAGGTCTGATAAGTCTGCGCTCGTCATCCGCACCGTCTATGCCCAAGCCGATATCCTTATGGAAAACGAGTTTATACTTAGAATCGCTACGGCTGAACTGCTTGCCGCAATCTATGAAAAATACCACGGGAAACTCCAGTCCCTTGCTCGCGTGAATAGTCATTGCGTTAATACACTCGTCTGCGTCCAAGGCAACGGCAGAAATATCCTCGCCGTAGCCGTCCTCCATTGCCTCGAGAAAGGCTGTAAGCGAGGAGTCGTAACTCTTGTCTTTGAGCGCAAAAACGAACGCCTTGAGCTGCGCGGCGAGTTTGCCACCGTCAGAAACCGCGCTTGCCCGCTCCACGTAATCGTAATCGCGGATTATCTTATCCGCAAGTACGGACACACTGCAAAATCCCGACATGAATCTATATCGACCGACACTGTCGAGAAACTGCCTTACTCTTATGGCAAGCGCATCGTCCTTCTTAGCGTAATCGGCAACCGCCTGCCACAGATATTCCTTATCCCCTTCTCTCATCAGCGCGCACTCGTTGCACGTAAAACCGCCGAAGTACATCAGCGCGCTCGCAAGAGGGATGTCCTGTCTGAAATTATCTATTATCCTGATAAAGTCGATAAGCCTGTCGATATATACGTTGCCCTCGCCCCTGACAAGTCCGCCCGCAACGGGCAGGCCCAGTCGCCTGAGTTCCTCGACTATGGCGGCGACCTTGGGCGATCTGTCCATTGCAAGCAAGGTGATATCGGAATATGCGATTGGACGGCTGACGCCGTCTTTGACAATCTTGCCGCGGCGCAATAAATCCACTATCCTATCCGCAACATAAGCTGCCTCTTTATAACACCCCGACTGCTCCGCGCTCTCGCTATCGCGCTTTACGCTGTATACCTCGCTCTGCCAATCAAAAGGGATTTTATCCTCTTCTCCGCCTGTAAACACGGCAACGCTCGCCTCGGGTATGCCGCTGCCCTCTTCGTAATCCAACCCTGCGCAAAAACGGCTGTCCGCAGCATAATCCACTCCGCCGCGGGACACAGTCATTATCTTATCGAAAATCTTATTGACAAACTCGAGTATTCGAGGCGAAGAACGGTAATTGTAATTGAGACGGTATGCGTTGCCGCCCTCGCCCGAGGCAAACGCGCCGTACTTGTCCAAAAATATACCCGTATCCGTGTATCTGAACCCGTAAATGCTCTGCTTGGAGTCTCCTACCATAAACAGATTATTCCTGCCGCCCGATATGCCCGAGATAATAGCCTCCTGTATACCGTTGATGTCCTGATACTCGTCCACGCATATGTAGCGATATCTCTCCCCTATCTCTCTTGCGACGTCGACGTCGCAAATGAGCTTATACGCAAGCTGCTCGAGGTCGTTGAAATCAAGACGGTTATTGTCCCGCTTGCTCTCTTTGTATTTCTCGTCCGCCTCGATAACGAGCGCGGTAAGCCTTGTAAGCATGTTGTATGCGCTGTCCATGCGTGCACGCTGCTCGGCAGGCGGCAAGGAAAAGACCTTGACCACAGACGCCGCCGTTGCCTTGAGCCTGTCTCTAATCGCTCCGCACTCGCGCTTGTAAATCTCTTTATCGTCAATCTCTTTCTCTGCCTTATTGTAACGCAGCTGAGCAAAAGACGGCATAACATAATCGTGAGCCGCGGCGTAGCTGTCCAGCGCCTCGAGCCGCCGAGCTTCCAGGGCGCACTGCTCGGCATAACCTACAAGCCTGTCTAATCCCAAGTTGCGCGCCTTGACTATAAGTCGGTCGAATCCTTCCAAGCATTCTCTTGCCTTATCTCTGACTCGTCCGAGCGCACCCGTAACGCACTTACTCTGCTCCAAAGGTACGCGGTACTCCGCAAGCCACTTACCCTGCAAGCCGTCAAGTCCTTCCTTCTGAGCAAGAGCAAAGGCGTGCAGCCTGCCAATCTGCTCTTCCAGTTTCTCCGCGCCGCCGAAAAACTCCTGCAACGCATACACCATACTATCGCCTGCGACGACGGCATCCTCGCACACCTTGGACACCGCCTTGGAAAACAGCCTCGAACTCTCTTCCTGATCGGCTACGGTGAAAGCGGGATCTATGCCGAGCACATCGAAACGCTCGGTAATCAGCTTCTTGCAAAAGCCGTGCATGGTAGTGATGTCGGCAAGAGGAAGATTGTCTATCTGCTCGCGTATAAGCGCGCTGTCGCCGCCGCCTATGCGAGCAATAAGAGCCGCGTGTATCTTATCCTTCATCTCCGCGGCAATGGAATTGTTAAAAGACAGCAAAAGCACGGAAGTAACGGGCACAGGCTCCTTGAGTCCGTCCACATCGCCTCCTGTGAGCAGCCTAATGACTCTCTCCACTATCACCGCCGTCTTGCCGCTGCCGGCAGAAGCGGATACGAGAGAATTGCCGCCGCCTTCTATCGCGCTCTTTTGAGCTTCATTCCAATCCACGCTCTCCTCCTTTGCAATCGGCAAGCTCGTACCTGCCCGTATCGCGTAAGACGGCGTCGCCCTTATTGCACAACGCCCCGTACTTGCAATACTCGCAAGCCTTGCCCGTAGGCGAAGGCGCAATATATCCCGACGCTATCTCGCCCGCCGCTACGCCCGATATCTTGCGCGCATAATCGCAAAACGCATAAAGAATACTATCTTCCACCGCAAAGCCCGAGTTGCCCTCGACTTTAACCTTACCTTCTTTAACCGACTTGACGCGGAAAGGATAGAGCTCGCTCTTGCTAAGCTCCTCTACCGCGCCCGCGTCGAAAGCGCGCAGCACGTCGATATCCGAAGTGATAAAACCGCTATAGCGCAATCTGTCCCCGTCCTTACTCTCGTCGCCGTAACCGCCGCCGAAGGGAAGATAAAACACGCCCGCAGGCTTTACGCCGCTCTCGGATAGCGCTGCCGCCAAGTAAATGTACGTCTGTATCCTGTGCCCGAATACTATGTCTTTGGGCTTAAATTCCACCTTGGAAGCCGACTTGTAATCTATGACTGCTATTCTGTCGCCCCATCTGTCGATTCTGTCTATCTTGCCGCGCAGAGACAGCCGACCGCTATCCGTATCGACTACAACGGGCGGATAATAATCTCCCTCTCCGAAACCTCGCTCGAGGGCATAGGGCATAAAGAGAGACTTCTTCATCTTGGCGCAAAGAATCTTGAGCGAGAATATACACCTATCGGTAATGCTCTTGATTTCGTTGGCAAGAGTGGGCATATTATATAGATAAGAAAACTGCGGCTTAGACAACACTTCGTCCATTATGCCGCGCACGCAATCTTCTATCTCCTTGTCGGATATTTCCGCGCGGTAATGCTCGCCGAAGAACTTCTCCATGACGGTGTGAGTGAGCGTACCCAAGTCGCGCACGTTGAGCCGCGCCTCTTCGCGCTCCTTTACCTTGAGCACGTAATCCACATAGTGCATAAAGGGGCACTTCATATATTTCTCCAATCGAGAAACGGACGTTACGCCGAAGCGCAACGCGCCTACCCCCTCAAGCGGCGAGCGGAGAAAATCCTCGCCGCGCACAAGCATATCGGTATAACCGCGCGAATATACGGAACATACGTAAGAATACAGCTCGTCCATCCTCTCGCGCGGAAGCAGCGCAACCCCCTCGCGCATAAGACGGGCAAATGCGGCAAGCGCGCCCTTGGCATTGCCTGCGCCGCCGAGATAGCGAGCAAGCGCGTCCTTATCCTCCGCCTCTTGCGGCGAATCGGCTACGGTAACTACTTGCAACGAAAATATAGACGATATCTCGCGTATAGCCGCCGACGGACTGTCTCCTCCCGCAGCCGAGCAATAGCTTACGGTAAGCGTCCGAGACGGCTTAACCAGCGTCATCAGCGCGTCCAGCTTAGCAGCGCGATTGCGAGCGGCTGCATCCGGTCCTACGTCGACGTCGAACTTGCGCCACAATTCGCAATCCCTGCCCGTAACCATACCGAAGTCGCCGTACTCTACGGGCAGCTTACCCGCCTGTGCGCCGACAACGAACATGTGCTTGCAATCCTCGTATCTACTCTCGCCCGCCTGACCTATAAACACACAGTCGAGAGAAAGGGGCACTGTAGATATCTGCTGAGCGTCCACGGCGCAGCGTATGACCTCATAATATAGCGCGCCGCCGAGCACACAATCCCCGAATACCGCCGAGCACTCGCCGATAATGGCGGACAGCTTGTCCGAGCATTGAGCGCCGACGGCGGCGTCGCTAATCAGCCCCTGCTCGATCTGCTTCAAACACAGCCGTTGCAACGCATTATTAAAGGAAAGATAATCGAAATACTTCTTGATACAATCGCCGAATACTGCCGCGCTACCCTCGCCCGACAGCGGCTTGAGCGCGCCGAGCGCGCCCATCAGTCTTGAGCGCACGCGCTCTGCCGAGCTGACGTACTCGTCCTCTATGACAAAAGGCTTGGAAAAAGCGGCGTAATCGATATAATACTTTATTATGTAATTCTCAAACGCGTCCGCGTCGGAATAAGATATGCCGGTTAGCTCGCACTTGGCAAGCTCTATCATCTCGCGCATACGGTAATTCTTGAGTACGGCTCTCATGCCGCACATCATCAGTCGCGCCGCGGCGGTGGAAGCAAGCGGCGTCTTGGCGTCGAAATAGCGCGGAAGCGAAAAATCGTCGAATACCTTATCCGCAACTCCGCGATAACGCGAAGAATCGCAACATACCACCGCAAAATCGCGGTAACGCGCTCCGCCGCATACCACGCGCTCTTTAATGCGCCTTGCCACGCAGCGAAGTTCGCTCTCCACATCGACGCATTTAAGCAGCTCGATTGAGCCGTCGGAAGTTGCCTTATTACCCGAATAAGAAAAGAGATTGTCCCTAAGCAATGCAAAGTCGCCCTTGAGGTAAGATATATTCTCGATATGCGTCTCAATACCCCTTGATCGAGCCATCGCCTTGATGCGCTCGATATCCGATATCGGATATATCCTCGCGGCCCCAGACGACGCGCAATAAGGCATACATACCGTAACGGACAGCGACGACGATACAAGCGCGTCCACTATATCGAGCTCCGCCTTCGTGAACCCCGTAAAGTCGGATACATAAACGTGATAGCCCGAATATCTGCCTTGCGCAATTACGTCTCTAAGGTACTCGAGCTTGCCCGCATTATCCTGCAAAGAGCCCAAGCCCTCGATATATTTCCCGTACAGCAAAGCTATATCGTGCGTCTTGATTGCCGCCTTACCGCTAAGCGATGGCAAAATAGTCTGTAGCTGCTCCGAACTCACGCCCGACGCCCTTATCTGCGAAAGCGCGGCGTAAAACTCGGAACAAAAGCCCGAAAACGCCGCCGAAGAGCGAAAGCACTTGAGCTGAGAACGGTTTTCCTCTATCACCTTACGCAGCAGCATTACCTCGGACAGCGAGTTGAGCGCGCCCTTATGTCCTTCCTCGAGAGCGACGTCCGCGAGCCTACTGAAACTTGCCACCTCGATATCGAAAGCACCCTTGAGCTTAAGTCTGCGCAATATCGCCCGCTCGTAGGAGAGCGTGAAACGGTCGGGCACTATCACAAGATGATTGCCCCCACTGCCGTATCTTGATGCCAAGGCGTCGGTAATCGGCTCCGACACGAGCGCATCGGTGAGAATAAGGTTAAGCATACCTCTTATAATTTAACAAGATTAGCCGAATTAGTCAACAGGAGAGCAAAAACTGCTTTGTAAAAGCAAACCTCTATGTTATAATGTAGCTATGAAAAAATCCAAACTGATTATATTGGTCGTAATTACGGCTATAGCTGCGATAACGGGCGCAGTCGTCTTGGGCGGCTGCAATACCAACGCGCCTACTCAGCAGGTGCTATTCAATGAAGCCAACAAAATATGGACGGATAAGTCGGGCAAAGAGACATTGACTTATGACGTAATATCGGGCGAAAACACGATAGGCACGTACGTAATGACAGGCGAAAGCGTAAAAGACGCCACCTTGATCGTAGGCGACAATACTTTAGAGGGTAAAAGCGGTATATACTTCACGTCCGCGCTCAACGTAAGCGAAGTAAAAGACGGAATTACCGTAAGCACGGTAATGAGGACACAGTCCTACCTTTCCGCATCGTTCGTCGTGCAGAACTCTTACCGCGAGACCGTAGTAACGACTATAGACGCCAATGGCAATACGTCCGTGCGCACAACTGCGATAAGCGGAACTTACGAGGAAAAGAAGTATCTTTACACCATAAATCAGACTGCCGAAGGAGAAGAAATAACGGCAGACAGCGGCAGCCTCGGACACAGTAAGTTTGCCTCGGGCGCATACATCGATAACGACTTTATGTATCAGGCAGTGAGACTGCTTGCAGCCGTGGGCAGCAATCTCTCCTTCCAAGTGCCCTATTACAACTATACGGACGGCACCTTCTCTACGGTAACTATGGAAAAGGCGACGTCGGGCGTATCGGCTAAGAACTCTACCGTAACGGGTATGCGCGGCGACTTTGCCGACCAAGAAGGCATAACGTATACAGGCGCGCTGCTCAGCGTAAAACTGTCAAGGAATTTCCCCGGCAGCGGCACCGCATTCACTTGTTACGTAATCACCGCCAAGACAAATTCTGCCAACGAAGCGGACAACGATACGTATCACTATGTGCCTGCAAAAATAAAAGAAGATAATATCGAATACGTACTGAAATCCATATCCTAAAGTAAACGGCGTACGGACAGTCAAACTTAATATTGCACTATGGACGTATAGATAATTACTTATATTTGTAACTTAATAGCAATCATTAATAAAAAGCGGCAAATCTGCAACCGGCGGATATGCCGCATATTTTTATACTGCCTCTACTGCTTGCCGTCTAAAACAGCTTTATCCACAAGCCCCTTGACGTATGCCTCTGCATTGAGACCTATTACGATAAAAGCTATTTGGACGAGCGCGAGAGCGACAAACAAGCCCGTAATGAAATTCACTATTGCCATGATTGCAGCTATTATGCAACCCGTAATTACTACTATCGCTATATCGGTAAGCATTAGCAGCGCAATATTTTTTAAGTTAACGACGGCGCGGTAGTCTACTTTGCGCCAGCCGTGCGCAATATATGCCTCGCTCAGTACTACAAGCCCGAATACGAGCACGCACAGCACTGCCGAAATGAATATTCCCGCAGTCCAAAGCGAAGAAATCCACATACTGAGCGCGATAACTCCGAGCGTGATGAGCGCGTCTATAAAAGACATGAGCAGATACTTGATAAGCGACCGCCGAGCCATATTCCTGCGCACGAGCACCTTGGTGATAAAGTATCCCGCAACTACGCCCAACGCGGCAAACGCGACGACTACTGCGGCAAGCCCAACTATACTTGCGACGCTGACCTCTACAAGTTCTACTATCTGCCCTGCAAGCGCGCCGCCGTCTCCTATGAGAGTGTTGATACCGCCGAGCAATGTATTATTGAGCCACTCGCCATCGAATATCTTACCCAAACTCGCTACAGGCTCGTCCCAATCCAGCGAGCCTATTGCCAAATTGATTTCGCTAATAAGCGCAGTAAAGTCCACGCTCATTTCTTCCGTCAGCTTACTTACGCCTTCCGCAAGCGTCTTGATTGCTCCGATTACACCGGGAATAAAAATAGAAAAACCTATTATCACAGCTAAGAATATCACGCCGAGCGGCGTGAAAAAATACTTGAGATTGATAAAATAATTTTTTATTCCGCGTAAAAACATTCCCTCACCCGATAATCTCGACAACATTAAAATGCCGATTTTTATGCCCAAGTGTCGCGCAGATAAAACGCACCGATGCTACCCCTGCAACGGTATGCACTCAAATGCCGCATATTTATATATACTTGAATATCCTTATACCAAGCATATAGACGCCATGTAGATTGATAACTAAACAGACGGCTTGAGCGCAGCATATCAAATGTAAATAATCAAGCGATAGTTTACGTTATGACACGATATCGCCCCGCTTGACCGCCTTTAATGCGCACTCACCTAAAGTAATTATCTTCTTAACTGTTATTGAGGTTGATTATCTGCCGACTTGTTGCTCTTGCGCGGCGAAGGCAGCTTGATTTTAAGAGGTCTGCGCGCGCGGCGATTGCCTGTGCACAGTACGAGAAGTCCAGGGAGAAGAAGCAATACGAGCAGTCCGCTGATTACCGAGCCTCGAGCTATCATCATGCACAGATCGCCTATGACTACGTTGCTTGATACGAAGGTAACCGACAGACAGCAGCCTGCCATTATCGCAACCGAAGTAATTACCGATACGCCCGACTCGCTGAGTGCCTTGTAAGCGGCTTCCTTTGCCGACATAGAGTCGAGATAACGCTTATACTTGACTGTAAAGAGTATTGCATAATCCACCGTTGCGCCGAGCTGAATAGCAGAAAGCACGATGTAACACATGAAGTTGATACTGCCGCCGAAGAGGTTGACCAGCGCAAGGTTGATAAATATGCCCAGCTCTATTACCGCGACAACGAGCACTGACAACTTGATTGAGCGCAATGTAAATATCAATATGAGCAGAATGAGCAATGCAGACACTATGCTTACCACCATAAAGTCGGTAGGCGTAATAGCTGCAAGGTCGCTCACCGCCTGCTCCATTCCGGTAACGTACACTTCCTTCCCGCTCTTGCCGAAACACTCGTCGATAGCAAGTTTTATCTCCTTGAGCGCGGCGCCTGCCTCGGGCGTCTCCGCCCCGCCCGTCAGCATAACCATATACAGAGCGTAACCGTCCGACGCGTAAGACGTCATCATACCCAAGCCCATATCGGCAGGAAGCATGGGCATAAAGGAAGATACCATTGAGTTGGTCGCAAGCACGTTGATGACGTTGTGATAATCGTCGGGCATCATCGTATATGCGCTGAGCACGGTGGTAACTTGCTTATTCTCGATAAGTTTATTCATCTTATCGATGAAGTTGCGTTGCGCAGTATCGTTGCCCTTATCTACGGGCGCCATAACTATTACCGAGTTACTGAGCTGACCTACCGTAGTCTCGACTGCGGTGGGATTTTCGATAGGCGCGACAAACTTAGTATAAGATATATCCAGACCGTTGCCGAATATTAGCGCGGGAACAAGCAAAATAATGGCGATTGCAACTATCGTCTTGCGGTGCCTTATGGAGAAACTGCCCGTCTTCTTGAAGGAAGGAAGCCTTATGCGGTGGGCGGTCTTGTCGCTGATCTTGGTAGTAAACAGCATGAGACAGGGCTGCAAGAACACTACCGTGAGCAGTGCAAGCACGACGCCTTTAGCAAGTACGAGACCGAGGTCGCCGCCCAGCTCGAACTTCATAAAGAACATCGCAAGGAAGCCGCCCGCGGTAGTGAGCGCAGACGCCGCCACGGTAGAAAACGTACGCGGTATGGCGCGCTCCATGGCAACGGCGTTGCTAAGCGTCTTCTGACGCTCCTCGGCGTACGCGTGCATAAGGAATATCGTATAGTCCATCGCAAGACCGAGCTGCAATACCGCCGACGCGGCGTAAGTTATTGCGGAAACTCCCGTGCCTGTGAGGTTGAATATGATATTGGTACCCATATTGACTACTATGGATACGCCTAAAGTAATCATGAAGATGAAAGGATCAACAAGCGAGTCTGTAGTCAAAAACAGTATAATAAACATAATGGGCACAGCCATTATGACGTACTTCCATATCTCGCCAAGCGTGGTATTGAACATAGCGTTCATGACGTCGGTCATGCCGCCCGTCTCTATCTCGTAGTCGGTAGGGGCGAACATCTTCTCGATATTATTGAGCACGGCAATCGCCTCGTCCGACGCGCAAGGAACGTTGAGCTGAATTACCACGACGTACATGTTTTCCGCAGGGTGGAACATGGGCTGAAGATTATTCTTGAACTCGTCCGTGCCTATGTAGTCGACCATCTCTTGCAGTTGGTTCTCGCTCAACCCCATGCTCTTCATCATCTCGCGGACGTTGACCTTGAGCGCGCTGCCGCTGTTGATCTGCTCTTGAACATCGTCGAGCGACGCGGATACGTCGATACCCTTAAATGCCTCGAACATTCCCCACCACATGACGTTGTCAGACACTACGCCCTCGTATGTCTTAATCTCGTCGATGTATTGCTGCAAATCTTCGGGCTGCTCGACATGGTCCACGCCAAGCATTATCGTAGACGACATATTGAAGGTGTCCTCCAAAAAGTCGAGTCCCTTCTTCATATCGCTGTTTTTAGGAAGATAAGAGAAAAAATCGGAATTCAAATCGACAAAAAATACGCTTACGATAGACGCAATAGTAATAACCACAAATACAGCCAAAACAATGAATTTATGTCTGACTACGCCGTGCGCCATTTTGTCGAGAAATTTTTTCATAGTTATATTTTAATATAAAACATATCTTTTGTAAATGCCTTTTCCATAATTAATTATGTATTAAATATGTAAATATCATATTATTTATAGCAATTAATTGCCGACCACCTCAATCTGCGCCAATCTTTTTGCCGCGACTGATAAAAAGCGTTATCGCTTAACAAATATTTTTGATACCGAAGATTAACGAGTTGTACGAATAAGCCGTACAACTCGATTAAAAGGCTCGCTGCTTAAAGAGCAAGCGATTATCTCTTTCTTGCAAAAGAGCGTCTTAGCTCCTGACTTAAGATAATAGGCGCAATGTCAATCGCCACTGCCTAAAGACGTGTCGGTCGTGTCGTCGGACGATTCCTCTTTACGCTTAGCAGGCATCCTGAATATTATTATCGCGCACATTATCAAGCTGAGCACAAGCAGTCCGCCGATAGCGGCTATTGTGATAATATATAGCTTTTTACTCACGTACTTACTGCCATCGAAATTGCCGACTCCGCCTTCTCCTGCC
>CAMWNK010000040.1 GCA_947175555.1 uncultured Clostridia bacterium
CCGAGATAGGCGGCAAGGGACATCTTAAGGAAAGAGATGGGGTGAAGGAGTGGCTGCAATTTAACGCGGCTAATAATTGCGATTGGTACAACGGCTCGAGCGCAAAGCGATTCGATTTCCGCATGGATTATAAGACCTATGGCAGCGATTGCTACGTTTGCCTTGGCATTACGGGTGTATCGCCTGTGGACGAGCCTGCGGATATGCTGATGCTGCCAAGATATTTTGCTTGCAGCGCGGGCGCGGAAGCAAAGTCGATTTTCAATCCCGAGCGTATCTCGGCGGCGCATATGGCGGACAAGATAGGCGCTAAGCGTACAGGTACGTGCGCTATAGCTTTCACTAAGGCGGGGATTGATAAGGTAAGAGAGATATTTTCAGGCAGTGTATATACCGCCGTTTACGGCGCGCCGGATACGCCTTGCCCGTACAATACGCTTATCTACGGTCTTGATATGCGCGCCGACCTTAGCGCGTTTGACAACATCGTATTTGCCGAGGAGCCGCTGCTCGAGGGCGCGATTGACAATCTTATTATCAATAAGGATTGCCATGTCTACATTCTCGGCGGCGGGGCAAAAATCGCAGTCTCAGGCGGCATACCCGACTACTTAGAGATGGGCGATATTTATAAGGCGGTAAGAAAAGCCCTGTCGATAAAACGCTTAAGGAGCGAGTACGGCATATATAAGGCGGCAGGCAAGCAGGGCTCATACGATAGATTTTTAGCGGCTCTATTCGTTTTTGTAGACTTAGGGCTTGTGTCAATAGATGATGACGGCTATAAGATAGAAAGCGGCGTAAAGCGTTCGCTCGATGAGAGCAAACTTTATTCTGTGCTCAAGGAGGCAAGCAATGGATAACGAATCTTTTTCCGACAAGGTTAAAAGGGTGTATACCGTAGGTTCGTGCGCAAAAATCATGAAGGCGTATCAATACGCCGAAGAGCGTCATCGCGACCAAAAGCGTCTGTCGGGCGAGCCGTATATCGTGCATCCCGTGGCGGTTGCGGAGATATTGATTGATTTGGGCATGGACAAGAACTGCATCGTCGCCGCGCTCCTTCACGACGTTATCGAGGATACTCAGGCGTCCGAGCAGGAGATTAAGACTCAGTTCGGCAATACCGTGGTTTCGCTCGTTCAGGGCGTTACCAAGCTGAGTATGCTCAATTTTAAGTCCAAGGAAGAGGAGCAGGCTGAGAATTATCGGCGCATGTTCCTTGCCATGTCCAACGATATAAGGGTAATTATCATTAAACTTGCCGATAGATTGCACAATATGCGCACGCTTTCATTTAAGGACGCTTCCGCGCAAAAGCGTATCGCGCAGGAGACGCTGGACATATACGCGCCCATCGCGGCAAGATTGGGTATTGCGGGCGTCAAGGGCGAGCTGGAGGATCTTGCGCTCAAGTTCCTTCATCCCGAGGACTATCACATGATAGTGGATAAGGTAGCCGCGACCAAGGAAGAGCGCATACAGTTCGTGCATAAGATAATCGAGCGGCTTGAGAAGAAACTCTCAGACCTCAATATCAGGGCGGAAATCAACGGCAGACCTAAGCATTATTACAGCATATGGCGTAAGATGCAGCGCGGCAAGGCTTTCGAGGAGATTTACGACTTGCACGCAATTCGCATAATAGTGGATACAATCAAGGATTGCTATGAGGTGCTGGGCACTATCCATACCATGTGGAAGCCCTTGCCGTATAGATTTAAGGATTATATATCCGTGCCCAAAGCCAACTTGTATCAATCGCTGCACACGACGGTGCTCAGTAGCGTGGGCGTGCCTTTCGAGATACAGATAAGGACGCACGAGATGCACCGCCTTGCCGAGTACGGTATCGCAGCGCACTGGAAGTATAAGCAGCAAGGCAGCGTCGTCTCGTCGGCAGACGCCAATGATAAGAAACTTGCTTGGATACGCAACGTCATGGAGCTTCAGAGCGAGGTGGACGACTCGTCCGAGTTCCTCGACATGCTCAAGCTCGACCTCTATCAAGATCAAGTGTACGTATTCACGCCCGCGGGCGACGTGGTCAATCTGCCCAGCGGCTCTACGGGCGTGGACTTTGCCTACTACGTTCACTCGCAGGTGGGCAATAAGTGCGTTGGTATCAAGATTAATTCCCGCATGGTTCATCTCGATACTAAGCTCGAGAACGGCGACGTGGTAGAGGTAATCACGTCCAACTCGTCCAAGGGACCTTCGCGCGATTGGCTCAACTTTGTCGTTACCCCTTCCGCTAAGTCGAAAATCAGAGCCTTCTTCAAGAAGGAGATGAAGGAAGACAATATCCATCGCGGCAAGGACATGCTGGAGAAGGAATCGAAAAGGCGCGGCTACAATCTCAACGAGCTTATATCGTGCGAGGAGTTGAAGAATTATATGCTCAAAAAGTATAATACTTCCCTAATAGACGAGATTTACGCCATGGTTGGCTACGGCGGTCTCACCACCAATCAGGTGGTGCTCAAGATGATAGACTGCTTCAAGAAGACTATCGAGGGCAAGAGTGTGCTTGAGATTAAGCCGTCGCAGGCGGCTACCGCATCCAAGAAGGCGGACAGCGGCGTGCTTGTAAAGGGATATGACGGCTTCTTGATAAGGTTTTCTCATTGCTGCAACCCTCTTCCCGGGGATAAAATCGTGGGATACATTTCTCGCGGCAGGGGCGTATCCGTACACAGGGCGGACTGTCCCAATATCGCGGGGTATGAACCCGAGAGGCTTATCGAGGCAAGTTGGCCCAGCACCGTCGGAGATAAGTTCAGCGCAACGATTAGTATCACGGGCGACGACAGGAACGGTCTGTTCAGCGATATTGCCACGACGCTTAATAATATGAAGGTATATATGACTGGTATCAGCGCAAAGGGCAATAAGGAGTCCAATACTTCGCTCGTTACGGTAACGCTCGAGGTAGACAGCCTCGATTCGCTCGACAGTATAATCAATAAACTTCGCTCCGTAAGGGGAGTATATCAAGTATCGCGTAAGAGTAATTAATATGAGAGCTATAGTTCAGCGTATAAATCACGCTATCTTAAGTGTGGACGATAAGGAAATAAGCAGGTGCGGCATGGGGTATCTCGTCCTTGTGGGCTTTACCGAGGGCGACGATAGGGCTAAGGTGGAATATATATGCAACCGCATAGTCAATATGCGCATTTTCAGAGACGAGAGCGGAAAACTTAACGACAGTCTGTCCGATATCGGCGGCGAGGTGATGTGCGTATCCAATTTCACGCTGTATGCCAATCCCGCTACGGGCAGACGTCCCGACTTTTCCAAAGCGCTCGCTCATGATAAGGCTGAGCCGCTGTACGACTACGCGCTCGAGGTGTTTTCTCGCTTGCTGGGTAAGGTCGCTTGCGGCGCATTCGGTCGGCATATGCATATAGATATGTCTGCCGACGGTCCTGTTACGGTGGTGTTTGAAAAATGATTGAAACGTTGACGGTAAGTGTGGGAGCATTGCAAGCTAATTGCCACATAGTAAGAGATAGCGCGCGCCGAGATTGCGTCGTAATCGATGCGGGAGGCGATAGCGATAAGATATTGTCCGCTATGGACAATTTAGGTGTAAAATGCGCGGCGGTGCTACTTACGCACGGACACTTCGATCATATGGGAGCGGCACGCGCGCTCAAGGATATCGGCGCAAAGGTGTACGTACATGCAGAGGATGGATATATGCTTTCTCGCATATCTCCTGCGGGATTTAATATCGGCGGCTTTAACGCGGTAGAGCCCGATGCGCTACTTAGCGGAGGAGAGGAGCTTGATATTGCGGGATTGAAGATTAAGGTCTATCATACGGCAGGGCACAGCAGGGGCAGCGTAACTTATGCAATAGATAATAATTTATATTGCGGAGATTTGCTCTTTAAGGAGTCATTCGGCAGATATGACTTTGAAGGCGGGAGCTTCGAGCAGCTTAAGACGTCTATAGATATGATTTTATCTCTTGTAGGCAATTACACGATTTATACGGGGCATGGACCTTGTACTTGCTCCGATTACGAGCGGAAACACAATCCGATGCAATATTATGGCAGAATTTAGATTTATCACTGATAAAGAGGAATTTATACCCGATTTCAACGAGCTTGTAAGGGCTTTTGCTCCGCACGCATCTCTTGGCGACGGCGGATATACTGTAGAGATTAAGATTGACAATGTTGCCGATAGTTCAGTATGTATTTGGCTAAACTGTTATAAATTAAGCGGCATTTCGGAATATTGTTATGAAAATCGTATTAATTTAGAAGACTCTTGCGGATATCCCGATGCTAAGAGCCGCATCAAGCGAGAGTGTAAGGTTGCTTTATATAAGTGCCTTAGCGCAATCACCGCAGTTGTCCTGCCCTACGGCTCCCTTACGGGCATCAGACCTACTAAGCTTTATCACGACCTTGTACATGCGGGGATAGACGCCGACAGTTATCTTAAGGATTATCTGCTCGTATCTGACAGTAAAGCCGATTTAATCAAGGAAATTACAATGCAGCAGTCGGGCATATACGACATATCGGGCGAGGCGGCTGACTTATTTGTCAATATTCCTTTTTGCGTAACGAGATGCTCGTACTGTTCGTTCATATGCGCGGAGATAGGCAAGGTATCGAAGTTTATACCCCGATACGTAGAACTGCTCATTGACGAGATAAAGCGCGCTAAGCTGCTTGCCTCGCGTTTGGGATATAAGCTGCGCTCCGTATACGTGGGCGGCGGCACGCCCACGTCGCTGAGCGATAGCGACTTTTCCGCGGTGCTAAGCGCGATAGGCGGGGATATTGCGGAATTCACCGTTGAGGCGGGCAGACCTGATACGATAAGCGATAGCAAGCTCAAGATTATGGACGATATGGGTGTAACTCGCATTTCTATCAATCCGCAGTCTTTCAATGATAATACCTTATCTCTCATAGGCAGGAGCCACAGCGCTGCGGACGTATACAGGGCTTACGAGGCGGCGTCGCGCTACAACTTCGATATCAATACCGACCTTATCGCAATGCTTCCGAGCGAGTCGTTAGAGGATTTTGCTCGCAGCGTCGACTGTGCGGCGGCTCTTCGCCCCGCCAACATTACCGTGCATACGCTTGCAATCAAGAAGGGCTCCGTCCTTAAAGACAGCGGATACGATAACAAAGACGACTCTTTGCCTGCCGCCATGATAGACTATTCTCACGCCGCCCTGACGTCGGCGGGATACAGCCCTTACTATATGTATCGGCAAAAGTATATGAGCGGCAATCTCGAGAACACAGGATATTGCCTAAAGGGCAAGCAATGCGTGTACAACGTAGATATTATGGAGGAGTGCGCCACGATATTTGCGTGCGGAGCGGGGGCTATATCTAAGGCTGTTATGCCCGAAGCGTCCCGAATAGAGAGGCTCGCCAATCCGAAAGGCTTGGACGTCTATCTTGCAAGGGGAGACACACTCGCCGACAAAAAGGACGCATTTTTTACCGATTTGCTTATAAAAAAGGTTTGAATACGTCGTTTTGCCTATTAAAAAGATTGGAATACGCCGTATTGGCGATTTTTTAAGAAAAAAATGTTAATTTCCGCGCTGATATTGACAATGATACCGCGATATATTATAATAATTATATGTAAGTAAGCGATAAGCTATCTGCTTGTCGTTCAGGAGAGGGAATTATGAGAGAGGAAAGGCGTAAACTGCTCCCGCTTGCTTTAGTAGCGGCGATTGCGTTGCTTGCGGTATTGTCGCTGATATTCGGCTCGTTGTGTTACGGCGGATTTTCAGACAGTTCCGATGCGCTTGTTATTTCAATTACCGACGGCACTGCAAGTCCGTCTTTCAACTGCGAGTCTATTACGTATTCGGGCGACTATGCAAGCGCGCCCTCTATAGCGTATAAGAGCATTGTCTTTAATGAGCAAGAGGTCATCAACGTGCCTGCGGGCTTGGATATCAAGCTCGACGAAGGCGGCTACGTCGTATACAGAGTTTACGACGAGTCGGGCAGTCTGCTCGGCGATATCTCTACTGCCGATAATGAGAAGCTCGTAGTATCGTCTCAGTCTATTCTCGATCATAGCGGCGTTTTGGAACTCAACGTGGAGTTTGAGTATCAGACGTATACGGTAGAATACGTCCTCAACGCCGATAGCGGAGCATCGGTTACAAATCCCAATCCTACGTCATTCAAGTTCGATACTTCTCCTACGCTTAACGCTCCCGTATGGGCGGGATATGAATTCGTCGGTTGGTTCACAGTTGACGGAACCGAGGAGCAGGAAGTAACTGCTTTCACCGCGTCGATATTCGATAAGGACCGCCATGTTACGTTGCACGCTAAGTGGAGAGCTTTGTCTTTCACACTGTCTTTATATAAAGAGGACGGGACGACGCTTATGGCACAATATTCCGTTCAAGTAGGCGAGTCCCTTGCGGCTCATCTGCCCGTATCTCCCGATGTGGACGCGGGAAGAAGATTCATAGGTTGGTACACCTCAAGCGGCGTGCGCCTTGCCGATAACGCGGTAATGTCGGCGTCCGACTTGAGTCTTTATGTCCGTACGGAAGAGATTGTCCCTAAGGCAACGATAATTTTCTCTTTCGAGTACGAGAGCGGAGATACCAGCGTAGAGCATAAGAGACCTATAGATACGTCAATCGACCTATCCGGCGGCGATACTTTTACCGTAGAGCAGCTATTGAGCAGGATATCGGTTGCTGTGGACGGACATGATTATGCCGTCTTCTCGAGCAGCGGAGACGCCCTTGAGTTGAGCGATACGATTACTTTTACCGACGGCGAAAACAAGGAGTTGACGGTATCGTATACCCGTCGCAGCTTTACGGTTACTATCAATTATCTATATTCTTATGACAGAAGCGTAGCGGCTACCGCTAAGGAGACGGTGCTTAAGTACGGCGACAGCGCGGACATAGCAAGCCCCGCTATCGATGCTTTTGCGCCCAGCAGACTTGCAGTCTCTGTATCCAAGATTAAGGCTAATCAGTCGTTCACCGTAACGTACGTTACTACGGAAAATTCCAAGACGTTGACGCTCCCGGACGGCTCTGTGATAATAGTAACCAATGACGACGGCGGACTGGTCGGAGCAGAGCTTACCGTTACGGGCGGCGGAGATAAGGGCGTGCTTAAAGAGATGACGTCCAAGTTGAAGGCGCAAGGCATGCTTGCCGAGGCGGGAGCGCAGTACGGCATTTCTCTGAGTAAAGGTAAATTCGGCTACAGAGGCACCTATACCGTAAAGATAAGGTTGCAATCGAGCGCGGCTAAGATGATTAATCCTACGCTGTTCAGAGACAAAGAGGGCACGCTCGTGCATTACGATGCGGACTTCGGCGATGCTTCAATAGTATTCAAGCTCTCTGCCGACGACATTAAGGCGGGCGAAGTGAGCGTAGTCTTTGCAGGCATGAAGCCCACGTCCATAGGCGTGTATATAGGTATAGGCATTGCTGCGGCGGTAGTAGTCATAGGTATAATTTTGCTCATACTGTGGCTGGTGCTGTGGACCAAGAAGAAAGTTAAGTTCGAAGTAGGCGGCGGAGAAGCTATCGATACGGTAGTCGTCAAGCGCGGCAGCGTCATTACCGTTCCCACCCCTTACAAAGAGGGCGCGGAATTTATGGGCTGGTACAAGGATAAGGCTTATAAAAAGCCCGTTGAGTACTTGAGCGAGGACGTAGTAAAGGCGGAGATAGACGATACCCCTTACGCCGATAAGAATAAGGCGGATGACAACGCGTCCGTCGGCGGCTCGGCAGACGGCAATGTCGCTTACGAGCAAGAGCAGACCGCACAAGGTGGCGCGCTCGCTACAGACGCGGGAGACAATAATAAGAAGGCGGCTGATAATCAGCCTATGTCTCAAGCAGCTATGGATGCTTTTGATGAGAATGCAGTCGCTAACGGTATGCAGATTAAAGTGCGCGGCAGCATGACGCTATATGCCAAGTGGCTCGGACCCGAGAGCGAGAGCGCGGCAGCGGCAGACGGCGTGGAGACGGACGCAAAGGGTGAGGGCGATGCAGCAGCTGCTGACGGCGCGCAATCCGATACGCCCGATAACGGCGCAGAGGGCAATGCTTAAGGCATAGTCTATATATCTATCTGTGATAATTATCGCCGATTGTCCGATGTAAGGGCGGTCGGCGATTGATTTTATTGAGATATATCAATGAGTATTTACTCGTAAGCAGTCTTGCTGCCGTATTGCCGCGGCTGTACGCCTAAACATTATCTCAAAGCAATTAAATTCACCTTGACAATCAATACTGATATATTGCAAAAAGCAATATCAGGCGCTTAATTTTGAAATCGGCTATAAAATCAGAGAAGCCTAAACCGTAATTGGTTTAGGTTTTCTTTTTCCATTACGCTCTTAATTGTAAAATGAACGAATATCTCTGCTGTTGTAGGCTGTCATGCAAATACTAATCCTACTAATACTTAGACGTACACTTTACCTTGACAACAAAGAATACTCGCTTACACTAAAATATGGATAAGAAAACAAAGAGCGAAGGAGCGGTGTGAGTACGCTCCGTCAGAAATCGCTTTTTTTGCAACAAACTTGTGTTGTAGGCGTGTGCCTGTCTGCCGAGCGATGCTAAAGCAATGGTAATAATATAAGCACATAACAAAATGCAAAGTTAAAGATTTCTTAAATTTGTTTCCTTTATTCATACAAAGATTTGTGTTATAATTATTCAAAGGTGGAGATTATGACAGAATATATAAACAATGGTAAAAATATTGTTTCGGATATTTATGAAAAGTATGATGAAAATTCCAGACTTATCAACTCCCGTCATGGACAGCTTGAATATTTTACAACGATGGAATATATTCATAAGTATCTTAAAAATGGTGCAAAAATATTAGAAATAGGAGCCGGCACGGGCAGATATTCAATCGCGCTTGCTCTGGAAGGTTATGATATAACAGCGATTGAACTTGTTAATAAAAATTTTTTGAAATTGAAAGAAAACTCAAAGGATATCAAAAATATTAAGTCTTATCAAGGAGATGCTCTTAATCTTACAAGATTTTCCAATGAGAGTTTTGACGTGGTACTTTCACTGGGACCAATGTATCACTTGTACACTCAAGACGATCAACTCAGAGCAATTGACGAAGCGCTGCGTGTGTGCAAAAAAAATGGAATTGTTATGTTTGCGTTTATTCCTATCCATGCAATTATTTATTGTGCATGGATGCAAGACAATGAGGTCGGTGATGGAATAAGAGAAAATTTCACAGAGCATTTTAAGCCAAGGCAATATAAAGAGCAGGGGTTCACAGGTTTTGAAATATCGGATTTTAAAAAACTTTTCAAAAATAAAAATGTTAAAAGTTTGAAACTGATTGCAACAGATAGCGTGTTGGAAATTGAAGAAGATAGAAAAAATTTCAGTATCCCTGATAAGGATTGGGATTTGTTTAAGAGATATCACCTATCGACTTGCGAAAAACCCGAATTGCAAGGTTTGTCTTCTCACTTACTTTATATTGTGAAAAAATTATAACAAAAATGAAGGAATTTCACCTTCATTTTTTTTGCCGTTTCAAAATTTATTATGCAAGAAGTATTATGTGATTTCAGAGTGTGCCGATGTAATTATCATAGGCAATGCGCGCGAAATTGCGAGATAATCTTTTGCGCCCAACTAAGCGCGGACAAGCCGGCTACTTTGCATTAATATCATTGTTTTTCAGACGGAATCGGTCTTGCCGATAATGGGCTATGGCTGAGCTATGGCAATATAGAAAGATAATTTTGCTTAAATTTCGTTGGCTGTAGAGTGTAAAAATCATATATATAGTTTATTATATTTATTATATAAATCGGTTGCGTTAAAAATCAATATATGCTAAAATCTTTTATGTACTCGTTACTGGGTTATGCAATCACTCCGATGTATTACGCGGTTACGGGCGAATTAATTTTCCATAGACAGGAGGTAAAACAATGGAAAACTTTGACAAGCAGGCTTATATGGCAGAGTATGCGCAGCACGAAGGCGACACAGGCTCGCCCGAGGTTCAGATAGCTCTTCTTACCGCAAGGATAGAGCAGCTCAACGGGCACCTCAGACAGCATCCCAACGACTTGCATTCCAAGAGAGGATTGCTCAAGCTCGTCAGCAGGAGACGCAGGCTGCAAGATTATCTCAAGAGCAGCGATATAACGCGTTACCGTGCTATCAATGCAAAACTCAATCTGAGGAAATAATAATATGCGGGGCGGCGATATTTTGCCGCCTTGTTTATAGTCGAGACAAAAAATAAAAGGATATATATTCAAAATACCAATGGAGGTAAGTAATGGAAAGGTATGAGTTTAAGACTACCATAGGCGGACGCGAAGTGAAAGTTCAGTCCGGCGCTTACTGCGGACAGGCAGGCGGCAGTTGTATGGTACAGTGCGGCGACACGGTGGTTATGGTCAACGCAACAATGGCAAAGGAGCCCAGAGACGGCGTAGATTTCTTCCCGCTGGGCGTAGATTTTGAAGAGAAGATGTATTCCGTCGGTAAGATTCCCGGCGGCTTTAAGAAGAGAGAGGGCAGACCCAGCGATAAGGCTATATTGACCTCGCGTCTTATAGACAGACCTCTGCGTCCTCTTTTCCCCAAGGGATTTTTCAACGACGTAGCGGTTGTAGCTACATGCTTATCGGTTGATCCCGATATCCCGCCCGAGGTATACGCCATGATAGGCAGCTCGGTTGCACTTAGCATCTCC
This sequence comes from uncultured Clostridia bacterium, assembly GCA_947175555.1. Classification (GTDB taxonomy): domain Bacteria; phylum Bacillota; class Clostridia; order Christensenellales; family UBA3700; genus Alloclostridium. The sequence continues at coordinate 10,773 of CAMWNK010000040.1, forward strand.
GAGATACCCTTTATGGGACCTACTGGCTCTGTAATCGTAGGCTACGTGGACGGCGAGTACGTCATCAATCCCAACAGCGAGCAAAGAGACAGGAGCAGGCTGCACTTATCCCTCAGCGGCACTAAGGAAGCTATCCTTATGGTCGAGGCGGGCGCTAACGAAATCAGCGAGGAGGAAATGATAGGCGCTATCTTGTTCGGTCATGAAGAGATTAAGAAGATAGTTGCTTTCATCGAGGATATCCAGAGCAAGATAGGCAAGACTAAAATCGTCCCTAATATCTATCACCCCGCAGAGGATATCGAGAAAGAAGTCAAGGCTTATGCCGACGCTAAGATGGACGCCGTACTCGAAAATTACGACCGTCATCAAAGAGAGGTTGCGGAAGAAGCTCTCGAAAAGGAAGTTTACGCTCACTTTGCGGACAAGTTCCCCGAGGGCAAGAAGGATATCGGCGAGGTATTGTACAACCTTAAAAAGAGCAAGGTAAGAAGCAAGATATTGGATAAGGGCATCCGTCCCGACGGCAGAGCTCTTACCGAGATACGTCCCATATGGTGCGAGGCAGGCGTATTGCCCCGCGTGCACGGCAGCGGCGTATTTACCCGCGGACAGACTCAGGTGCTCACCACCTGCACGCTCGGCAGCATATCCGAGGTTCAGAAGCTCGAGGGCTTGGACGAGGAGATGTTCAAGCGTTATATCCATCACTACAATATGCCCCCGTACAGCACGGCAGAGGCTAAGCCCATGCGCAGCCCCGGCAGGAGAGAGATAGGACACGGCGCGCTTGCAGAAAGAGCGCTCGAGCCCATGCTCCCTTCCGAAGAGGCATTCCCTTACGCTATCCGTACGGTATCCGAAGTGCTCTCCAGCAACGGCTCTACGTCGCAGGCGAGCGTATGCGGCTCCACGCTTGCGCTTATGGATGCGGGCGTACCGATTAAGCGTCCCGTGGCAGGCGTAGCAATGGGACTTATCAGCAATGAGGATAAGAGCAAGATAGCCGTAATGACGGATATACAAGGTCTTGAGGACTTCTTCGGCGATATGGACTTCAAGGTTGCAGGTACCACAGAGGGTATTACCGCAATCCAGATGGATATCAAGATCAAGGGCATTAACGAAAAGATTTTGAGACAGGCGCTTGCGCAGGCTCACGACGGCAGAATGTCGATACTAAGCAAGATGCTCGAAGTATTGCCCGAGTACAGAAAGAGCCTCTCTCCCTACGCTCCCAAGATAGTGTCTTTCAAGATCAATCCCGATAAGATTAAGGACGTCATCGGCAGCGGCGGCAAGACCATCAATAAGATTATCGACGCAACCGGCGTCAAGATTGACATCAGCGACTTCGGCGAGGTATTTATCGCAGGCATAGATCCCGCTATGATAGATAAGGCTAAGGGCATGATAGAGCTTATCGTCAACGATCCCGAGATAGGTCAGGTGCTCGAGGGTACGGTCATCCGTATTATGAACTTCGGCGCATTCGTAGAGATTTGCCCCGGTAAGGATGCGATGATTCACATCTCCAAGCTCAGCAACAAGAGAGTGGAGAAAGTAGAGGACGTAGTCAATATCGGCGACAAGGTCAAAGTTAAAGTAATCAAGATAGACGAGAAGGGCGTAGGTCTCGAGCTCATCGAGAAACTTTAATAATAATATATCAGTATTGTTAGGGCGCGGCTCATGCCGCGCCCCTTTTTATCGGCAAGGCGATTTCTTATGCGGATAGCCGCTTATACAGCGCAATATTACACGCCTTTCGATTTCTTAAGCGGATGCCACGCTTAGGCAGCGCAATATTACGCGCCTTATATCGGCTGCTTATAAGCATAAAATCACGCTGTATGTACGCCGTTCTAACGCGGGACAATCATACATATGATAACAGTATGAAAGGTAAAAAAACTCGCAGTCCCAAGCCTGTCCGCAGGCTCAGATCGGTAAGTAACGTAGCATTGATAGTTATGCTTGCGGCGCTGTGCGCCATCACCATGGGCGGGGGCGCAATGTACTCCGTATTCACCTCTACTGACAGTAACGTGCATTACAGCGGCAGAACGGGAGAGAGCGAAGTCGCGCTGATGATTAACGTATACGGCGGCGGAGAGTACGTGGACGGCATCCTGGAAGTGCTTGAGAGCAGGGGCGCTACCGCCACGTTTTTCTTGGGCGGATGTTGGGCGGACGACAATAACGACAGAGTCAACGCTATTGTGTCGGCGGGGCACGAGATAGGCAATCACGGCTACTTCCATAAAGACCACTCCAAGCTCGACTACAACGGCAACAAGTCGGAGATAACGACGCTCAATGCACTTATCAAGACTGTATGCGGCAAAGAAATCAAGCTGTTTGCGCCTCCTTCGGGCGCATACGGCAAGACTGCGGTGCAGGTGTGCAAGGAGCTTGACATGCAGCTTATTATGTGGAGCAAGGATACGATAGACTGGCGCGACAAGGACGAAGATCTCGTATACAGCAGGGCATGTAAGGATATCAAAGCGGGCGATATGATTTTGATGCACCCAACGGCTCATACTCTCAAAGCTCTGCCGAGGATACTCGACGCCTACGAGCAGGCGGGGCTGCATACAGTATCGGTGAGCACTATAATAGGTATGCCTATTATATAATATCAATATATTATATAAACTCAGTATACGTCTGTCGCAAAATGCGATATTATTCGAGTATGCTTGACATAGATTATTTATAAGTGGTAAATTAAATGTAAATGTACGAGATATATGATATCATAGCCACGCTGATTAAAAATCCTATAATGTCGTTGATTGTATTGGCGATATTGGTTTTTAATCGTCGCAGGATTGTCTCTGCGGCGTTGTCGGCGGCGGACAAGGCTTCCGGCTTTTGCTCTGCGGTGATGGTATTATTGCTTGTACTGGTCAAGATAGCCGCGGTGTGCGTAGTTATGGCGCTTCCGCATATATCGGCTTTCGTTGTGGAAAAGATATTCGCGGCGATAGTGGTTACGTGCGTGTGGTTGCTTATAGATTTGGTATCCGAGCTGCCCGCCGTATTATTGGCTTTATTCAGCACATCGCATTTCAACGCAAGCGAGCTGTACATAGTATCTTATTCTTCGATGCAAGATTTATCGGGATATAGGTCGTCCGCTCGCAAGGTATTCAGACTTCTCAATTAATATCTCTTTATCGCGTCCGTTAGGGGCTTACTATGCCTTGGACATGTCTATTATTCAGATAAAGAGAGGTAATTATTATGTTAAAACTTGAAAATATAATCAAAGATTATTATATAGGTAAGAATGCAACTCGCGCTCTTAAGGGCGTGAATATGGAGTTTCGCAAGAGCGAGTTCGTAGCGATATTGGGACCGAGCGGATGCGGTAAGACTACGCTGCTCAATATTATCGGCGGACTCGATAGATATACGGACGGAGACATGTACGTGGACGGACGCTCGACCAAGGCGTTTGAGGACTACGACTGGGATAAGTACCGCAACAACTCCGTAGGATTTATTTTCCAAAATTACAATTTGATAATGCACCAGACGGTGCTTGCCAACGTAGAGCTCGCGCTTACGCTGATAGGTATCGGCAGGGCGGAGAGACGCAGACGCGCGATTGTTGCGCTGGAGAGCGTGGGGCTGGGCGATCAAATCGATAAGAAGCCCAATCAGCTCTCGGGCGGACAGATGCAGCGCGTAGCCATAGCCCGCGCTATCATCAACGATCCCGAGATATTGCTTGCGGACGAGCCTACGGGCGCGCTTGACAGCGAGAGCAGCGTACAGGTCATGGACATACTTAAAGAGCTGTCTAAGCAAAGGCTTGTTGTAATGGTTACACACAACGACGAACTTGCCGAGAAGTACGCAGACAGAATTATTCGCGTCAAGGACGGCTTGGTGGTAGACGACAGCGCGCCGTACAGCTCGGATATTACAATCAGCGAAGTCAAGACTAAGGAAAAGAACATATTCAAGAGGATTAAGAATTATTTCAGACACGACAAGGCAGAGCGCAAGACGTCCATGAGTTACGGCAGCGCGTTGCGTCTGTCTGCCAACAATCTGCTTACTAAAAAGATGCGTACCGCATTGACGTCTTTTGCGGGCAGTATAGGAATAATAGGCATAGCGATAGTGCTGTCTCTGTCGGCGGGCTTTTCCACTTGGATAAAGCAGACGGAAGAGAGCTCCCTTGCCGCCTATCCGATTGCGATAGAGCATACCGCCATGAACTTGCAGAACGCGATGGGGCTGCTCATGGGCAACATGGACGGAGAGACCAACTCCAATCCGGGCGATAAGGTGTACGTAGGCAGCGCGCTAAGCGGTATTATGAACGGCAATAACGACTTGCTCGGCAATCTGATTGCGGAAAACGACGTGGCAGGCTTCAAGAGATATCTCGATAACGGCAACTGGAACGACGATTGGGGCGCAGTTAAGTATAGCTACGACATAGTCATGGATATATATTCTGATAGGAATAACGCGAACGGCTACGACATACTTTTCCCCTTCGAGAACGCGATGAAAAATCTTACCGTCGGCGGAATCAACTTGGGCTCTATTCTTGAAGACAACTTCAAGCAGTTCACCGACCAGATGAGTATCTGGAACGAGCTTATTTACAGCCAGCGTCTGCTCGATCAGCAGTACGAGCTGGTCGGCAACGGCAGCCATTGGCCTACCAACTATGACGAGATGGTCATCATATTGGATAAGAACAGCTCTATCATAGACTTCTATCTGTTTGCTTTAGGTC
>CAMWNK010000041.1 GCA_947175555.1 uncultured Clostridia bacterium
GATTAGAGGCGTGTAAAGACAATGCGCAGCTGAGGATATTCAAGCAAGATAGATACGATATGTTCTCCGTTGCTCCCGTTGCAGGTTATTATATTGCAAAAAAGACGGAGTTAAAGGCTGTGAGGATGATAGCCGTATTGCTTAAAATCAATGCGGATAAGTCGCTTATTAAAGAGAGGTTGAGGGAATTTTATGCGTAGCAATAAGATTGCCGTAATAGGCGATAAGGATATAGTATTGGCGTTCAAGGCGGTGGGCATGGATGTCTATCCCTCGTCGAGCGCGGCGCAGTCTGCCGATACGCTCAAGAGTATTGCTAATAAGTATAGCATAGTTTTTATTACGGAAGATCTGGCGCGTGATAACAATCAGCTTATCGAGCGATACAAGAGCAGGACCTATCCCGCCGTAATACCCATACCGCCTCCTTCGGGCAGCACAGGGTATGGAATGGAAGGGATTAGAGCAGACGTGGAAAGAGCCGTAGGTACGGATATATTGTTTAATAAGGAAGACTGATATGCAGGATAAGGGTAAGATAGTTAAAGTTGCAGGACCGCTTATAGTAGCCGAGGGGCTTAAAGATTGCAGGATGTTCGACGTCGTGCGAGTGAGCTCGCGTCATCTTATCGGCGAAGTCATCGAGATGAGAGGCGATAGGGCATCCATACAGGTCTATGAGGAGACGGGCGGACTGGGCCCGGGCGAAGAGGTCGTTACGACAGGTTCGCCTCTGTCTGTAGAGCTGGGTCCCGGAATACTGGAAGGCATATACGACGGTATACAGCGTCCTTTGCGTAAACTTATCGAGGCGAGCGGCGACAGGATAGGCAGAGGAATAGACATGCCCGCGCTCGACCATAGCAAGAAGTGGCAGTTTAATCCTACCGTATCGGTAGGCGCTAAGGTGCAAGAGGGCGACATAATAGGTACTGTTAAGGAAAATGCGGTAGTAGAGCATCGCATTATGGTACCCGTCGGCGTTAGCGGCAAGGTCAAAAAGATTGTATCGGGCGAGCATACTATAGACGAAACCGTATGCGTAGTAACTACAGGCAGCGGAGACGTTAAGATAACCATGTGCCAGAAGTGGCCTGTACGTAAGGGCAGACCTTATAAGAGTAAGATGTCTCCTTCCAGACCGCTGATATCGGGACAGCGAGTTATCGATACCTTTTTCCCTGTGGCTAAGGGCGGAGCCGCTTGTATCCCCGGACCTTTCGGCAGCGGCAAGACGGTCGTACAGCATCAGCTTGCCAAGTGGTCCGACGCAGACATCATCGTGTACGTCGGATGCGGAGAGCGCGGCAATGAGATGACGGACGTTCTTAACGAGTTTCCCGAGCTGATAGATCCCAAGACGGGCGAGCCTTTGATGAAGAGGACCGTGCTTATCGCCAATACTTCCGATATGCCCGTCGCGGCGCGCGAGGCGTCTATATATACGGGTATTACCATTGCGGAGTATTTCAGAGATATGGGCTACGACGTAGCTATCATGGCGGACTCTTCGTCCCGTTGGGCAGAGGCGCTGAGAGAGATGTCGGGCAGACTGGAAGAGATGCCCGGCGAGGAAGGATATCCCGCTTACCTGTCATCGAGACTTGCGGGATATTACGAGAGAGCGGGCGTTGTTACTACTCTCGGCAGCGATAACAGGACTGGCTCCGTTACTGCTATATCGGCGGTATCGCCTCCCGGAGGAGACTTATCCGAGCCTGTATCTCAGGCAACGCTGCGCATAGTAAAAGTGTTCTGGGGACTGTCGTCGTCGCTTGCTTACAAGCGTCATTTCCCCGCTATCGATTGGATAGGCAGCTATTCGCTGTACGCGGACAGAATGGTCGATTGGTACAACAACAATGTCGGCAGCAGATGGATAGAGTATAGACAGAGGGCAATGACAATTCTGCAAGAGGAGTCGGGATTGGATGAGATAGTAAGGCTAGTTGGTATGGACGCGCTTTCTCCTTCCGACAGGCTGATTATGGAGACTGCTAAATCCGTAAGAGAGGACTATCTGCATCAAGACGCCTTTAACGAGGTGGACACGTATGCGTCGCTGTTTAAGCAGTTCAATATGCTTAAATTGATTATCGACTGTTACGCGCTGTCGGCGGACGCTCTCGATAAGGGCGCGGAATTGGACGACTTGCTGGCTATATCCGCGCGCGCGTCAATCAGCAGATGTAAGTATATTCCCGAGTCTGAGATGAAGAAGTTTGAAGAGATTCGCGTAGCGATGAGCGATGAGATCAATGCGCTCGTCAGTGTGCTGTGAGGTGAAAGATGCTTAAAGAATATAAGTCGATTACTGAGATTGTCGGACCTTTGATGCTCGTAGAGGGCGTCAGCGGAGTCAAGTATGACGAGCTTGTCGAGATTACCGCTAAAGACGGCGGAATACGCCTGGGCAAGGTGCTGGAGGTCAATGGCGATAAAGCAATGGTGCAGCTGTTCGAAAGCGCGCAAGGCATTCAGATGTCTACGTCCAAGGCGAGATTTTTAGGCAAGAGCCTCGAGCTCGCCGTCAGCGAAGATATGCTGGGCAGGGTGTTCGACGGACTCGGCAGACCTAAGGACGGCGGCGCGCCTATTATACCCGAGAAACGTATCGATATCAACGGTCAGCCGATCAATCCTGCGGCGAGAGATTTCCCCGACGAGTTTATTCAGACGGGTATATCCGCAATAGACGGACTCAACACCCTAGTAAGAGGACAGAAGCTGCCCGTATTCAGCATGTCGGGATTGCCTCACGCAGAGCTTGCGGCTCAGATAGCAAGGCAAGCTAAGGTGCTTGACGATTCCGAAAAGTTTGCGGTAGTTTTCGCCGCTATGGGCATAACATACGAAGAAGCGGACTTTTTCATGAACGACTTCAGACGCACGGGCGCAATCGAGCGCAGCGTCATGTTCATCAATTTGGCTAACGATCCCGCGGTAGAGCGTATATCTACCCCGCGTATGGCATTGACGGCGGCGGAATATCTCGCCTTTGAAAAGGATATGCACGTGCTCGTGATTATGACTGATATCACCAATTATTGCGAGGCATTGAGAGAGATATCGGCTGCGCGTAAAGAGGTCCCCGGCAGGAGAGGATACCCCGGATATCTGTACACCGACCTTGCTACCATGTATGAAAGAGCAGGCAGAATCGTCGGCAAGAAGGGTTCTATCACGCAGATACCGATATTGACCATGCCCGAGGACGATAAGACGCATCCTATCCCCGACCTTACGGGATATATCACCGAGGGGCAGATAATACTGTCAAGAGTATTGCACAAGAAGAGCATTGCTCCTCCTATTGACGTCTTGCCGTCGCTGTCGCGTCTTAAGCAAAAGGGTATCGGCAAGGGTAAGACGAGAGAGGACCATTCCGATAATATGAATCAGCTCTTCTCGGCATATGCTCAAGGTAAGGACGCTAAGGAGCTTGCTGCAGTATTGGGCGACGCCGCTTTAACTCCCATCGATAGAGAGTATGCTAAGTTTGCAGAAGAGTTCGAGCGTCTGTATATCAATCAAGGATTTGAGACCAATCGTACGATTGACGAGACGTTGGACCTTGGTTGGAGACTGCTTGCCATGTTGCCCGAAGGCGAGATGAAGCGAGTGCGCGACGCTTTTATAGAGAAGTATTACAGACCTGCTAAGGCGGAGAATAAAGAGTAAAGTATGGCAGAGAGGCTTAATGTCAATCCTACGCGTATGGAGCTGCGCAATCTCAAGCGCAGGCTCTCTACTGCCGTTAAAGGGCATAAGATGCTTAAAGATAAAGCGGACGAAATGGTGCGCCGCTTTGTCGAACTTGCCAAAGAGAATAAGCGATTGAGGGAAGAGATAGAGACCGACCTTGCCGCCGCGCTCAATGCCTTTATGTTGGCGCGTGCCTCAAGCGAGGACTATATCGTCGAAGAAGCCGTGGCATACCCGGGGGCGTCCCTTACGGTCAAGGCCGAGGTGGGCAGTATCATGAGCGTGCCCGTGCCCTCTATCAGTATCGAAAAAGACGAGTCGGGCGATATATTCCCCTATTCGTTTGCGCAAGTTACCGCTCAGCTCGACAGCTCTATAGTTACCGTAACTCATCTTGCCGATAAGATGGTGAAACTTGCCGAGGTCGAAAAGTCTTGCAATATGCTTTCTATCGAGATAGAAAAGAACAGACGCAGAGTCAACGCGCTCGAGTATGTAATGATTCCTATGATTGAGGAGACTATCAAGTATATCACCATGAAACTTGACGAGAACGAGCGCTCCAATACCGTCCGTCTTATGAAGGTCAAGACAATGCTCAATGATAAATAATTTTAATGTGTGAAGGTGATTTTTCCGACGTTTCGCTTTAATTCACAGTAAAAGCGGAACGTCATTTTTTATTGATTGATTTATCCGCTTATTAAGGCATAAAGCATGTCCGTCCGTCATAATATTAATTGATGTCGGAGGTGTATATGAAAAAGAAAATTGTATTAATATCATTAACTCTTGCGTTGATTTTGACAGCCGTATTTGCGCTCGCTGCGTGCAAAAAGAGCGGCGAGGCGAGCATTAACGACTATGTGAGTTACGATCAGTACATGTTGTACAGCGCGCATGACGAGGATATCAGCGTGAGCATTACAGGTACTAAGCGGGAAGAAATTTTTATTGCGGACGGCAAGGTGGGACAGCTGTCCGATTACGTGCGCATTACTATGCGTCCTCACAAGGCAGAAATGCTCACAGGAGAATACTCTTATGCGGTAGTAGGAGAAATCGGCTCGCTCAGCGGCAACTTGAGCAAGGACGGATTTGGGGTGAGCTTTAGCGCAGATCTGCACGAGCTCAGCGAGATAGGCATTATAAGCGCGGTAAAAATCACATACGGCTATACGGTTAAGGAGCTTAGCGTTATCAATAGATGCGAGGGGATTATCGACAGCAGAGCAGCGCTTGGCAAGGCGTATGAGGTATTCAAGTCGGATATAGATGCGGCGTTGCAGTCTAAGTCTTTCAATAGGGAAGTATACATAAAGCTCGTCAACGACGGAAAAAATCCCGACAGCGACTACTATTGGTTTGTATCCTTTATATCCTCTAAGGAAGATTATTGGGCTGTATTGGTCAATTCTTCGGACGGCAACGTTATCTCAAGTCGTAAAAGTATTGCGGATAGTAATGGCGAGCAGTAATAAAACCGACGTATAATGCGTTAAAAATAATTTTTGCAGGCGATAAATTTTTGAGTAATAGAGAGGCGACCTTATCGGTCGCCCCTTTATCTTTATTCGTTGTCGCTGTTGTTGTTTGAGCTCTTATTTCTGAAGTTGCTCAACCTCTCGCTCATTGTCGGACGGTTGGCTTTAGCTTCAGCCTTTGCCGCCTGAGCTTTAGCTTTCGCCTCCGCCTTGGCCTCTTGAGCTTTTTGTTTGGCAATCAGCCTTTCTTGTTTCTTAGTTTCGTTCAGCTGCTTTTGCTTGCCGAAGTTGGATAATGTGGATATTCCTCCGCCGATAATCAAGAACAATCCTTTCAATCTATGCTTATTTCCCCACTCGACCAGACCGCGTATCAACTTGAGGTCCACGTTGCCGCCTGACATGCCGGCGAGGCCGCGTAAGGGCAGTTCTTTCATGCCTTGCATCAGCATGAGCATGGTTGTCATGTCGGGATTGTCTACTTGCCCCTTGATAATGCCTGGGGCTACTTTCAATATCACTCGTCCGAGATGGCAGCATGCAAGGTCGCCGAACGTAGTGTTCAAGTCGAACTCGCCGCGCTTTGCAGGTATGTTGGAGGGCAGTTCTTTACCGTACAGTCCTCTGAATTGCTCTGCGGGGATTTCGCTCAGACTGCTTATCTGATAGTAGCAAGGGCAGTTGCTTTCATAGTCGGGCATAGGCGCGATTACGTTGTCGGTTATCTTTATCTCGCCTTTAAGTCTTATATCGCGCGAGCTTGAGCCGATAAGTATCTCGTAATCGCAGTTCTCTACGTACCAATCTTTTATTTCCGTATTGTAGAATGCAAAGCTGCGGTCGTCGAGATTCATCTCGACTTTTACAGACTGTCCCTTGCGTAAGAATACTTTTGCAAAGCTCTTCAGCTCTTTATCCGCTCTGAAAACTCGGCTGTTTTTCGCTCTTACGTACAGCTGACATACGTCCGCACCGTCATATTCGCCCGTATTAGTTACGGTGAAGGTTACTTTCTTGCCTCTGATTTCCAGTCCCGAATATGCAAAAGTCGTATAAGACAGACCGTGTCCGAAGGGGAAGAGCACATCTTTATTCGCGCTGTCGTAGTACCTGTATCCCACGAAAATGCTCTCTCTGTGTTCCACTGTGCGAGGTCCCATCTTGAAGTATTGAGAGCCTATATAATCGTCCAACTTGATAGGATAAGTTTCCGCAAGTTTTCCGCTCGGGGATACTTCGCCGTATATTATATTGTGGATAGCTTCGCCGCCTGCTTCTCCGGGGAGATAAGCGTTGAGTACGGCTTTTACTTTGTCTATCCAGGGCATGGCTACGGGCGAGCCGCCGTATAGTATCACTATGACGTTATCGTTCACAGCCGTTACCGCGTCTATCAGCGCATTGTGCGAGGTAGGCAAATCTATGTGCGAGCGGTCATATCCTTCGCACTCGTAGTCGTCTGTAAGACCGACTGCGATAATTACTTTTTCTTTTCTCGATGCTAAAGCTACCGCTTCGTCTATCATTTCTTGATTGACTACGGCGTTGCTTATCGTATAACCTTGGGCAAATTCGAATTTGCGCTCGCTTTGATTGAAGGCGTCAAGCAGGCTCACAAGTTTATAAGGATTGATTCTCGAGCTGCCCGAGCCTTGATATCTGCTTGTTCTTGCGAGCTCGCCTATCAGGGCTATATCGTCGTCCTCGCTCAGCGGCAGAGCGCTATCGTTGTTTTTCAGCAATACCGCTGACGCCTCCGCTATCTTGCGCGCTACGTTGTGCGCGTTCTCATAGTCGGCGGTGTAACCGCTGCGCTGGTTGGAGTCGCATTTGAATATGAACTTGAGCAAGCGCAACACTACCTTGTCGAGGTCCTTTTCCTTTAGCTGTCCCGACTTCACGGCTTTAATGATTTGCTTATCCGTAACGCCGCCCGAGTATGGCATCTCGAGGTCAAGACCTGCCTGTATGCCTTTTACACGGTTATTAGTAGCGTTCCAGTCGCTTACGACTACGCCCTTGAATCCCCATTCCTCGCGCAGAATATCTGTGAGGATGCGCTTGTTGTCCGATGCGAATTCTCCGTTGATTTGGTTATAGGAGCACATTACGGTCCAAGGCTTGGATTCCTTTACCGCGCTTTCGAAAGAGGGTAGATATATTTCTCTCAACGCGCGCTCGTCTACTACGGCGTTGATAATCATTCTTCGCGTTTCTTGATTGTTGACGCAGAAGTGCTTGAGCGACGTACCTACATTTCTCGACTGCACGCCGTTGATATAATTGACGCACATGCGGGATGAGAGATAAGGGTCCTCGCTCATATACTCGAAGTTGCGTCCGCAAAGAGGAGAGCGCTTGATATTTACACCCGGACCGAGTATTACAGATACGCCTTGATCAAGGCATTGCTTGGCGAGCTCTTCGCCCATGAGATAGGCAAGGGAAGTATCCCAAGAGCTTGCAAGATTGACCGCAGGCGGGAACGACGTGGCAGGGTATGACGAATTGAGGGCTTTACCCGAGTCCTCATTCTCCAGCCTTAGACCGTGAGGACCGTCGGACACTCTTGCCGACGGCACGTTCATTCTGTATATCGGCTTAGTCGTCCAATAGTCTCTGCCGCTGCATAGACCGGCCTTTTCTTCTAAGGTCATATCATTCAATATGGCATTGTAATCTATGTAGTTATTCACACGCTACCTCTAATAGAATGTAGTTATACTCCTATATGATAGCAGATTAGCTTAATAATTTCAAGCTAAAACCCTCTTTTATTTTATTATAATATTAACATAGCGGCGCAGGGCGGAAGGAGAAAGCCGATATCTCGGCATTTTTATACGCCCAAGCAGCGCATAATTATTTTGCTATCAACGGGACAAGCCCTAAGAGTGATATTTTTGTCTTAAAGTGAGGATTGATATTACTTAGCTCATTATATTAACTAACTGCAATAATTGTCTTGTCAATAATTTGTTGTATATGTTTGACAAATAGCGCGCTTTATATTAAAATAACAATAATATTTTATTACCATAACTGATAGGAGCATTTATGTCCAAGAATTTGAAAGAAGGATTGACTTTTGACGATGTATTGCTGATTCCCGCTTATTCGGAGGTGTTGCCTTCTCAGGTAGACCTTTCCACTAAGCTCACGGATGAGATTTCACTCAACATACCTCTGCTTAGCGCATCGATGGATACGGTTACGGAGCATCAGCTTGCCATAGCTATGGCTCGCGAGGGCGGCATCGGAATGATTCATAAGAATATGAGCATCGAGGCTCAGGCGCTCAACGTAGACAAAGTTAAGAGAAGCGAAAACGGCGTTATCACCAATCCTTTTTATCTTTCTCCGGAGCATAAGCTCAGCGACGCGCTCGAGCTGATGCACAAGTTTAAGATCAGCGGCGTGCCCGTTACGGTCAAGGGCAAACTCGTAGGCATTATCACCAATAGGGACTTGCGCTTCGAGACCGATTTCAATCAGAAGATAGGCGACGTCATGACTAAGGACAGGCTCGTTACCGCTCCCGTAGGCACCACTCTTGCCGAAGCGCAGAAGATACTCGGCAAGAATCGTATCGAGAAGTTGCCGCTTGTAGATAAAGATAACAATCTTAAAGGTTTGATTACCATTAAGGATATAGAGAAAGCTATCAAGTATCCCAATTCCGCTAAGGACAAGACGGGCAGACTGCTTGCAGGCGCAGCGGTTGGCGTTACCGCCGATATCGTAGACAGAGTTTCTGCGCTGGTGGAGGCAAGAGTAGACGTCGTTACTATAGATACGGCGCACGGTCATAGCAAGAACGTGCTCAATTGCGTTGCTTCTATCAAGTCTAAGTTCCCCTCGCTGCCTTTAATAGTGGGCAACGTGGCTACTGCGGAAGCTACCAAGGCGCTAATCGATAACGGCGCAGACGTAGTCAAGGTGGGTATCGGTCCCGGTTCTATATGCACTACAAGAATTATAGCAGGTATCGGCGTGCCTCAGGTTACCGCGGTCATGGATTGCGGCGAGCAGGCGGATAAGATGGGCAAGAGAGTAATCGCAGACGGCGGAATCAAGTTCAGCGGCGATATCGTCAAGGCTATCGGTTGCGGAGCAAGCGCGGTGATGATCGGCAGCTTGTTTGCAGGCACGGAGGAGACACCCGGAGATATCGAGATATTCCAAGGCCGCAGCTTCAAAGTATACAGGGGCATGGGCTCGCTCGGAGCTATGGCTGCAGGCAGCAAGGACAGATATTTCCAAAGCGATGCTAAGAAGCTCGTCCCCGAGGGCGTCGAGGGCAGAGTTCCTTTCCGCGGAAGTTTGGCAGACGTCGTATTCCAGCTTATGGGCGGCTTGAGAGCAGGCATGGGTTATTGCGGTATGAAGGATATAGAGAGCTTGCGTCATAACGCCCAGTTCGTTAAGATCAGCAACGCCGCTCTTATCGAGAGCCATCCTCACGATATATCCATAACTAAGGAAGCTCCCAACTACAGCACCAAAGGCTGATAATAAACAGAGTTTAGTAATATGATGCGCGATGCAAGTCGCGCATTTTTTACGCTTACAAAAGTTTGTAAAATCATAAATTTTTCAAGTAACAAATTAAATTTTGTAAATAATTGTTTTTTGTGTCAAATAAAAAACGAATTCATTATTCAAGAGTAAAATCCACAAATTGTAACATAAATTGACAAGCAGTTATTGTAATGTTATAATATGTTGCAGAAACATTATGGAGTGTATAGTGAAGTCTTGCTTTCAGATTTTGTATTACAAGCTATATAATAAAACGAAAATCAAGTTTTACTTTTAAGTTTGTTGCTAAATAAAAAGCATTCTTTCGTATTGTAAATGGAGTATTATTTATGCGATTAACTGTATTAATGTCAACATATAATGGCGAAAAATATTTGCGTAACCAGCTTGATAGCATCCTTGCACAGCAACTGCCTGAAGGCATGGAGTTGAAGGTTGTAGTGCGTGATGACGGGTCGACAGATTCAACACTTGCAATTCTTGAAGAATATACTAAAAATAATAATGATAAAGTTTCTTATTATATAGGAGAAAACTTGAAGCCTGCAAGGAGCTTTTGGCATTTAGTACATAATTGCGAACAGTCCGATTACTATTCTTATAGCGATCAAGATGATGTTTGGTTCCCTGATAAGCTATCACGCGCGATTAATGCTATAGAACGCATAAGGGGGGGGGAAGACAGACCTATCTTATATAGCAGCAATGTAATGGTTGCAGATGCGGAGCTGAATCCTATAGCTCCTATGAGAAGTGAAAAGCCTTATACAGATTTAGCGCATGTACTCATTTATAACGTTTCTACCGGTTGTACCAATGTTTTTAATGATGCTGCAAGAAAAGAATTTGTAAATTACGATATGGATAAAAATTTAGTGATAATGCATGATCGTATATCAGATTTAATTACTGCACTATTTGGGACAATTATATACGATTTCGATTCAAGCATGTATTATCGTCAGCATGGCGATAATGTTTGCGGAGAGCAATCTTTAGGACGTTTCAAAAGTTTTTTCAAACGTGTAATGCGTTTTCTTGGTCCAAGTAATTCAATACGCAGCGAAAGATGTAAAATGCTGTTGAATCTATATGGTTCCAGATTGAATGAAGAGCAGAAGAGATTACTATATGCAGTAGGATATTATAAGACAGATAGAAAGGCGCGTAAGATATTGTTGAAAGATAAAGCATTCTCTAAGGGTAAAAAAGCGGATTTTTTATTCCGTTGGACTGTGCGCTTTAAGAAAATATAGCTACAAAATTATAAGTTAATTTGCTTGTTGGTAAAATTAAGCCTTTACTACAGTTGTCTCCTATGATCAAGAAGTGTATTTTTTGATAGAAATTTGCAATTAGAATAGGAGCTGACGATTACTTGTTAGATATTGATTTGCGTTGTTTATATTTAATCAGTTACGGTGTAAAGATAAGATTAGCTATAGTAATGATTAATAATATGATAGAATATTTATATGAAATCGATTGATAAAACACTTGAATATCACGAGCTTATCATGACTCTTGACGACTTTAGCGGCATTTGCGTAAGCGATTTGCCGCAAGGGTATAGAATAGAGTTGTGGAATGGTGATGATTGTATATGCGATTGGATAAGAATACATATGGAGACGGGAGAATTCGCTTCGCCTAAAGAAGCGGAAATTATATTCCATATGTATTACGATAAAATTTATAGCGAAGTATCTAAAAGATGTATTTTCGTAATTGATGAAAATAATGTCAAGGTAGCGACAGCTACAGTTTCTCCTACAGACGAGCATGATTATTCTTGCGCATTGGACTGGGTGGGAGTAAGCGAATACGCGCAAGGCAAGGGCATAGGCAGAGCATTGGTAACACGCTGTGTGAGATTGGCAAAAGAGCTTGGCTACGACAATATGATATTGCACACGCAGACTAATACGTGGGTTGCCGCAAAGTTATACTTGGATTTAGGCTTTAAGCCTTTTATCGAAAGCGATGTAAAGGGATGGCGAATATTAAAGACGTTGACTAATCACATCACATTGGCGCAGTTGGATAATCTAAGTTTAAGCGAATTGTACGACGAATTAATATTAAACGTCGAAAGGCAATTGAAAAAGAAATACACATCCTTCAATTTCAGCGTGTGGTATATAGACGGGCACAACGATGTGCTCGTGAACGCAGAGGACGATTATCACCATTATAAATTTTACGAAAACGGAAACGTATTGAAAATCGTTGATGAGAATCAGTTATGAATTGCCGTTAAGTAAGCAATATCTACTTTAGATAATATTGCCGAATGTTGCTTAATATTAGCAGATGGACTTAGCTATTGAGTAAAAGCTATAACTCATCAAGGCGAATAGATTGTTGATTGTTTATTTAAGTTTGACTTATCGATTGCTTTTGATATAATGAATGTATGGGATGGTTCAATTATTACGGACTTGCTATCATGGCAATTATTATGATACCCAACATTATCTATGCCGTGAAGCATAAAAATGATGTTGCCAATACTTATAGCAATAAGGCGGTCGTCATTGCAGAGCAGATTGGCAGGTACGGCTGTTTTTGCTTAATGATTTTCAATATCCCGTATACTTATTTCAATTTTTACTTCTCGCATGCGCTTATAATCTATCTAAGCGTAAACGGCGCTTTATGCGCTGCATATGTGATATTTTGGGTTGTATGTTGGAATGGCGGCGGCAAATTGAAAGCCTTATCCCTCTCTATTATTCCGTCATGTATATTTTTATTCAGCGGCATAGTTCTTGCTTATATTCCTTTAATCATACTCTCAATCGTATTTGCCGCGGGACATATCACTATCAGCTACAAGAATGCTACCGAAAGTAAAAAGAGAAAAGGTCAGACGATAGAAGATAAAATCAAGAATGTCGTACTTGCGATATTCGTACTAATATTGTTTGCGCTTGCGGTTGTCGGTACGATATTCGGAGAGGGTAGCGATAGCGTATTTCCGCTTAATTAATATGTGATAAGTATAATATTGATATTAATATTATAATATTATCTATAGCTAAAGAGCATATTTTGCGATATGTATGACTTATTAGACTGCAAAATAAGTCGAGCGTAATTATGCAATTATCACGCTGCGATTGCTGAGCTTTTGTTGCTGAATTTTCTAATGTTTGCAGTTTAAGATTTTGATTGAAGATTAGGCGTTGTCAAAAAATAAATATAATATTTTCATGTATAAAGAAATAGACCTATTAACGTAATAGGTCCTTTCAATTTACTATATTATAATACTTTTATCGATTATACGCAACATTTAACGCCATTTATTTGCCTTATAGCAGCCGTCATGTTTCTAAAATAATGTTATTTACAGCTAACTATTGATAAAACGGTGGACCTATTACGTTAATAGGTCCACCTCAAAAGATGGAAAAATAGCATTCTGTCGGGTAAGTAAATGACTGTATTTAAGAGTAAATTTACAGTGGCTTTAGCGCTGATAATAGTGGGCGTTTTGCTTTGCTGTAGCGTTTATTTTGTTTTTTTGAGTAAAAAAACTTATGCAATGGACACTTCAAGTTCCAATACGGATGTTGTCAATATCGGCGAAATATATAAAGGTACAGATGCGCTCAATACCCAGCAATTCAGCGGTGAGAATCTGAGCCGACTGTATTCCGCGATTACAGGCAATTCCAATGCTGCTCTTGCAGATATAGATGCTGTAGTTTCGGGCGGCGGGCAGATAACGTCTCAGAATATTCGCGATAATAACGGCGGCGACGATATTGCAGTATACTTCGGCGGTTTCGAGTGGACAATAACCCACCTCACTCAAGATAGGTCGGGTAATACAATAGCTACGCTGTGGCTTGCAAGTTCATCTGATACTCACCAGTGGAATACATGGTATGCCAATACTCCGACTTCTGCATATCCGTCCAATATGTACAGTAGCAGTTACATAAGGGCAGATGCGCTCAATAGCGGCGGTAGCGGATATGTAGCAAGCAGCGGCGCGACAACGCTAACACCTATAGCGAAGAGCGCAACGCATAAGTATGCCAGATTTACTATGTCTTCCGTAGCGGATTCACTGACGGATTTTATAGTAACGCCGGCTCAAGTCGCGTATCAAGAGACTGAAAATCAAAACGTAGGCGGTAGTATCGGCGGAGTAGGAAATACATTGCCTAACGATGCGTACGGAGTACCTAGCGGTACGATTAAGTGGAGTACTGCCAGTATGAATTATTCTTCTAAAAACGGGTACGCAGAGTGGCAAGATGATTATATATGGCTACCTTCATTGACTGAAACAGGATATAACTCTACAGTGAGCGGAATATGGGGCCTATCTGACAATCAGCGCTCTAATAGTATAGCAAAGTCGTGGCTGCGCTCCGGCGGTGGTGTAAGTGCATATACAGTGTATTTATTAGAGCCGGCAGGTAATGTTTATAGTGGTAGTTACGCGTCGTCTCGGTTTTCTGTTCGACCTGCGTTGCACTTAAATTTAACAGCTGCGGACAATGCTGCTGTATTTGAATTGCCTACAGTAGATACAGAATATGACGGCAATACGCAGAGCGTGCAGGCATTATTGCAGGCTAAAGGCTTATATTACAGCGCAATGCAGTTGGATTCCACAACGCAGCTCAGCGGTGTCAATGCGGATACGTATAGGGCTAAAGTTACCTTGCCGTCTCCGTATAAGTGGGCGATAGCTAACGGCTCGGGCGGCTGGACAACTGTAGCGGGCAGCACGGCACAGACCATTGAGTGGAAGATAAAGCCGCGACAGCTTACTATTACGTGGGCTAATATATCGAGCTCGTACGTATGGCGCAGCACGTTGCTTGCGGACTTGCAAAGGTATAAGCCGGTAATAGGCAACGGCATGGCAATAGATAACTTGGACGTACAGCTCACCTACGACGGTAGCGCGAGCAATATAAAGTTGGACGTAGCGGGAGCGCATAAGATAAAGGCGGATATCGTAACCAATAATACGGCAAGCGGAGCAGCGGCATTGCTTGCGCAAAACTATATAATGCCTACCGCCAACCGAATGGAGTATACATACACGGTACAAAAGGCGTCTCAGCTTGCGCCTATACTGAGTATAGATTATGTCAATGAGGAACTTATCCCCACCAATCCCACAGTAAACGGACAGAATAGATTGCC
>CAMWNK010000042.1 GCA_947175555.1 uncultured Clostridia bacterium
GCTGGATCACCTCCTTTTAAGGAGTAACCGAGAGGTTACATCTAGTCGAGGCGCTCAAGGAAGCGAAAGCTGAGATGAGCGTTACTCAAGGGGACAAGTCCCCAAGAGTATAAATTATTATCCCTTTAAGAAACTTATCCCTCTTTCCTGTTTTGTTATAGATTTCAAGAAGCGGACTGACACCACGGTCCGTTTCTTTTTTTATCGATTTTTTGGGCAAAGGTATCTATTAGGGTGTATTTCATAAGGATATGGCAGTTAATTACAGCTTTAATTGCTTTTTTATTGTGATTTTGCCATACTGTAACTACGATAAATGTAATTTAGAGGACTAAATGATTATCAGACGATATGAGCACAAAGATTGTGAGCATTTAATAAATTTGTTCTATCATACAGTTCATACTATAAATGCCAAAGATTATTCACAAGAGCAGTTAGATGTTTGGGCTGGTGATAAAATCGATTTAGAGGCTTGGAATAGATCGCTTTCTAAGCATTATACTGTTGTTGCGGTTGAAAATAATATTATAGTCGGTTTTGGAGATATTGATAAATCGGGTTATCTGGATAGGTTATATGTACACAAAGACCGTCAGCGTCAAGGCGTTGCAACGGCAATCTGCGACAAATTGGAGCAAGCGGTTAGAGCAAATAAAATAATTACGCATTCATCTATAACTGCAAGACCTTTCTTTGCGCAAAGAGGCTTCAGGGTGGTCAAAGAGCAACAAGTTATTAGAAATGGAATTGCATTGACTAATTATTTAATGGAGAAGCAAGTTCGAGAAATTTCAATTTAGCGTTCTCAACGTTAAAAAAGCATAGCCCACTATACTTTGATTGCAAAGATAGCGGGCTATTAGTTTGTCTACGAAAAATCTGTATGACGGACACCCTTTACTCAACTTTATCATTGTAATATGCCATCGATTGCGACTTATATCTCTTGATTATATCCGTTGTCTATAATTAATTGTACTCTGTCCCCCAACGTGGCAAGCTCGCAGGGGCGATATAAGGGGCGTTGCAAGCGCAGCGTTGCAGCCCCGTTTATTCGCCCGCTAAAGCCGTAAAGACGCTTAAATCGAACAAGATTTATTGTTTTACTTATTTGCTTGACACGGGGGGGGGACAGAGTACAATTAAAATATCTTATCAGTCGTTATTCGACATACTTTGCGTCAAGCTCGTAGGAAAATGCAGGCTTTAAGAATATTTTTCGCCGATTAATCGGCGTGATAAATAGAAAGGAGGAATAATTATGTATTGCAAAAATTGCGGTAAAGAGATGCCGGACGATGCGGTAATGTGCGTAGCGTGCGGCAAGCTGATTGACGGCGCGGACGCCGTAATCAACGCGTCCGAGGGCAGGCAGGGCGTTACGCCAAGCGCAGGTGAGAGAGGGGAGAAAACCGCCAAATCGTGGATATTCAGTACGGTAGCTTTTATCCTGTATTTCTCGGTTCAGGTGCTTGCATCCGTCATACCTGTGATAGTAGGGAAGTTGATAGTATACTGCCTGTTCGTGGCGCCTATTTTGGCAATGTCTATATTGGGCATGGTAGCCTCTATGAAGGACTATAAGAAGAAGGAGCAACGTACGTTTATGTTCGTAATGCTGCTGCTGTCGATACTCTTCTTGGTGCAGGCATTGGTCAGTATCATTAGTTATGTTATAGGCGCATCTTTTATAGGGGGATTGATATAAATGAAATATTGTCAGCATTGCGGTAAGGAGCTACAGGACGACGCGTTGATATGCGTCGGCTGCGGTAGGATAGTTAAAATGCAGAACGTCGTTATGCAAAGCGCTGTTAAGACTGTAGAGGAGCAGCCTGAAGAGATGGATATTGTCAAGGTAAAGCGCGATGTACCCGCTCATGATAACAGATGGATAATAAGACTTTTCTCTTATTTTTTTAGCATATTTGCGTTTGTACTTTATGCTTGCTCGCGCAAAATTGAAGTTGTTATTAGTAACTACTCATATCCATATGGTACTTTATATGCCAACGGATATGTATTATGCGATACGGCTCTAATGATAGCGGCGCTTGTCTTTGTAACAGTGGCTGCGATACTCGCAATTGTGGATATATCCTTAATAGGTGTAGACGTGAGCAAGCGTAAAATCGAGTCATCTAAACTCTGCGCGCCGATACTCTCGCTGATATTGCCTTTAATGCTTATATTCGTATTTATTTTTATGAATTGATATCGATGCGTTTATCTCGCGTGATATCGAGAGTTGCGCTTAGAGATGCAATTAGATAATAATTATGTCCGCGGACTATATAGCCCGCGGACATTTTTGTAAGCCCTATCTATGCAGCGTGCGGAAACTTAATTATTGCACGGGCTTGACTGCGCCGGAGTACTTGTTGATGATGTACTCGCGTACGGCGTCGGACTTCAATGCCTCGGCAAGAGCCTTAATCTTGGGCTTGTCTTGATTGCCTTCCTTGACGGCGATTACGTTGATGTAATTGTCCACGCCCTCGGCGTCAGACCTTTCTGCCGCGATGGCGTTAGCGATAGTCAAACCGCCTGCCAAGGCATAGTTGCCGTTGATTACCGCGACGTGTACGTCGGGAAGAGACTTGGGCAGCTGAGCGGCTTCCAACTCCCTGAATACGAGGTTCTTGGGATTGGAGACAATGTCCAGCTTGGTAGCGGTGGTGGTAACGCCGTCTTTAAGGGTGATAAGACCGCTCTGCGCAAGCAGATACAGCGCTCTTGCCTCGTTGGTGCCGTCGTTGGGGATGGATACGATTGCTCCCTCGGGCAGGTCGGCAAGAGAAGTAAGTCCCGTAGCCTTACCGCCTACGTAAGCTCCGAACGGCTCGTAATGCACGTCTGCTACCGCCACGAGGTGTGTGCCGCGCTGCGCATTGAAATCGGACAGATACAGCTTGTGCTGGAAGTAGTTGGCGTCAAGCTCGCCGCTTTCTACAGCAGTATTGGGCAGGACGTAGTCGTTGTATTCGCGCACCTTGAGGGTGTAGCCTTGTTCTTTAAGGATGTCGGCGACTACGTCTTTAAGTATCTCTGCGTGAGGAGTAGGCGAAGCTCCGATTACTATCGTATAAGGATCGTCCTTATTGGAGCATGCTGTCGCCGCAAGGGCAAGCGAGGTGAGTGCGCATACTATGAGCGCGAGCGTTATTACTTTAACGACTAAAGATTTTTTCATTGTTATATTCTCCTTTATAAGAAATTTTTTTTATTTGTTTTTATGTTTTTTGCGCCTATCGCGCAGTTTTGCGATTTTCAGTCCCGATTCCTGAAAGATTTGCACTATTGCAACTATTATTACTACGGTGATTATCATGATGTCGGTATTGCCGCGGTAATAGCCGTAGTTGATTGCGATTGCGCCCAAACCGCCTCCGCCGCAGAAGCCTGCCATTGCCGAGTAACCTATTACCGTTACGAATGCTATGGCTGCATTGCTGATAAGAGAGGGCAGAGCCTCGGGTATCACCACCTTGATGAGTATCTTGGGGGTGGATGCTCCGCACGCGAGCGCCGCCTCTATTACGCCGCTGTCCACTTCCTTGAATGACGTTTCCGTCAGTCTTGCCACGAACGGCGACGCCGCAAATACCAACGCCACTATTGTGGCAGGCGCGCCTATCGTGGTGCCTACGAGCACTCTCGTGAGCGGGATAAGCGTAACGAAGAGTATCAAGAAGGGTATGCTGCGCAATATGTTGACTATCACGCCCAAGCCTTTATTGACTATCACGTTGGGCTTGAGCCCGTGCTTATCGGTTGCGGCAAGGATGATGCCGAGCGGCAGTCCGATGACGTACGACAACAACGTCGCTATGACAGACATATACAGCGTTTCGCCCACTCCGATTCCTATTTCGTGCCAGATTGCTGCGTTCATAGCGCGCCTCCTTCATAAGCAAGCAGCCTTTTAGCCGCGTCGGATTGAGGAGAGGTGAATACCTCTTTTACCGCGCCTATCTCCGTGATTTTGCCTCTATCCAGCACCGCGACGCGGTCGCATATGCGGCGGATGACGCCCAGCTCGTGAGTTATCACGACGGTAGTCAAGCCGTACTTGGAGTTGAAGTCCTTGATAAGCGACAGTATCTGCGCCGTGGTCTCGGGATCGAGCGCGCTGGTAGCTTCGTCGCACAGCAGCACTTGAGGATTGAGAGCAAGCGCGCGGGCTATGGCTACGCGTTGCTTTTGACCGCCGGATAGCTGAGAGGGATATGCTTTGAGCTTGTCGGAAAGCCCCACCTCTTTAAGCAGTCGGCTTGCCGTGTCCACTCTCTCGCTCTTGGCTGTGCCCGCTATCTCGAGAGGGAAGAGCACGTTCTTGAGCACGTTCCTTTGGCTGAGCAAATTGAAGTTTTGGAATATCATGCCTATGCTGCGTCTGAGCTTGAGCAATTCCTTTCTCTTAAGGCTTGCTATATCCGTGCCCTCGAAGAGCACTTGCCCCGACGTAGGTCTCTCCAATAGATTGACGCATCTTACTAAAGTCGATTTACCTGCGCCGCTACTGCCTATGATGCCGAGTATTTCGCCCTTGCGTACGGTAAGGTTGATTTCGCTCAGCGCGGCAACTTCGCCGCTATCCGTCTTATAGCTCTTACAGAGGTTGTTGATGGTGATAATATTGTCTGTCATATAATTCTCCTGTTATTTATTACTCGATGCCTTTTACCTGCGTCGCATTCGGAATATGTATCTTGCTTGCATATTTGCCTCCTTATGAAAAAACGCCCGTATGCTGTACACACGGGCGAGAAGTTGTTGATAAAGAAAAAACCCGTATGTTTTACACACGGGTTGAAGTGATGACCTTACTAAACAGATGTCAATGCAATGCCCGTGTACCGTTGACGATACACATGCACATCTCTATGCTATTGATATTGCAGAACTTTACTCCGCGCATCTGTTGCTCTCCTTGCAGTTGATTGCTTAAAGTATATGTCGTAAATTGACGCATGTCAACTGATTTTTATTAATTTTTCAAAAATTTTTTTCGTCGATTTTATCGGCGGCTACGTCGGATAAGACAGCGCTTTATTAGTATAAAATATACTATTGCGCGTAGATATCTCTGCCTTGCGAGTCTATAGCGACTATGACGGGGAAGTCCTTGACGGTGATGCGGCGTATCGCTTCCGTGCCGAGGTCCTCGTATGCGATAACCTCAACAGAGGTAACGCACTTGCTGTATATCGCGCCCGCTCCGCCTATCGCGGCAAAGTATACGCCCTTATTGCGGGCAATAGCCTCGATACTTGCCTTATCGCGTTTGCCTTTGCCTATCTGCGCGGCAAGACCTGTGTCGAACATATAGGGCGTGTACTTGTCCATTCTGCAAGAGGTGGTGGGACCGCAGCTGCCCAGTATCTGACCTTTAAGAGCGGGGCAGGGGCCCATAAAGTATATCGTTTCGCCCGCATAGTCGAGGTCGGGATTGCCTGCCTCTATGGACGCAAACAGACGCTTGTGTCCCGCGTCTCTGAACACGTACATGCTGCCGCTTAGGTATACGGTATCGCCTACATTAAGCGATGCCGCGACGTCTTTAGTCAAAGGTAAATCCACTTTTCTATTCATACATCACCTATATAGTTACTATAGCGCAGCGCGAGCAATGACACAGTATGTTGACTGCAACAGGCAGCGAGGATATGTGCGTGGGATACTTTTCTATAAACACGCCCAAGGCCGTAGCCTTGCCCCCGAAGCCCTGCGCGCCTATGCCGAGAGCATTGATTTTGTCAAGCAGCTCTCTCTCGATGGCGTCGAGCTCGGCATCGTCGTTGCGCGAGCCGATTTTTCTGAATAATGCGTGCTTGGACATCATACACGCCTTTTCAAAGGTGCCGCCCAGTCCCACGCCTACGATTACGGGAGGGCAGGGATTGGAGCCTGCTTCCTCTACGGTGCGCACTATTAGGCGCTTGGCTTCCTCGAGTCCTTGGGCGGGATTGAGCATATATACCTTGGACATGTTCTCACTGCCGAAGCCCTTGAGCATTATCTCCAGTTTGATAGTGCTGCCTTTAGTCATAGACAGGTGTATTACCGCGGGCGTGTTGTCGCGGGTATTGACTCTGGTGATAGGATCGAGCACAGACTTGCGCAGCGGCGCGTATGCGCGGCGTACGCCCTCGTTGATTGCCTCGTATATATCGCCGTTAATCCTTACGTCGCTGCCTATCTCGGCAAATACGACCGCCATGCCCGTATCTTGGCACACGGGGTAACCTTTAGCCGCGGCTACGTCGATATTGTCGCACATTACCTTAAGCGCGAATGCCGCCGTAGGATTGCTCTCGCTGTCTGCAAGCTCTTTAAGTCTTGCGGCGCATGACTCCTCCGCATTGCGCGCGATAACTGCGATATGCTGCTCGATAAGCGCGGTAATCGCGCTGCCGTCTATCTCTCTCATACATACCTCTCTTACAATAATATAACATAAATGAATTGTGCATACAATGCTTTTTGTGCTATAATCCGAACGAGGTCGGTATGAAGCTGTGCACTTTATCAAGCGGTAGTAAAGGTAATTGCCTGTATGTGGAAAGCGCAGGCGGCGCATTGCTTATCGATCAGGGACTTACGCTCAGAGAGCTGGAGCGCAGGGCTGCCTCGGTGGGACTTGATTTGCGCAAGGTGAGAGGTATAGCCGTAACCCACGAGCATTCCGACCATATAAAGGGCGTGGAAGCCTTTTGCGCCAAGTACGGCGTTAAGGCGTTCATCTCCCCAATAAGCGCGGCGGCTGCAAGCGCTAATATGAGGGTGAGCAGCGTCATTGAGACAAGCGCGTTCGACTGCGGTTGCGTGATAGCGGACATGCAGGTGATGCCCTTTCGGCTCCCGCACGACGCGGCGTATACGGTGGGATATGAGATAACGGACGGAGTATCTACGCTGTGCTCGGCGACGGACCTCGGCTTCGTCAGCGAGGCTACGGGCAAGAGATTGGCGCGCGCCGATGCGGTGGTGCTGGAGAGCAATCACGACATACGTATGCTCAGAGAGGGGAGATACCCTCCCGCGCTCAAGGCGCGTATCGAGAGCAATAACGGACATCTTAGTAACGACAGGGCGGCGGAAGTGGCGTGCAAGCTGGTTACTATGGGAGTAAAGAGAATCATTCTTGCGCATCTGTCGCAGGACAACAACAGACCGGACATCGCCTATAACACCACTGTTGGCGCGATGACCGCGTCGCATATAGTGCAAGGCAGGGACGCCGTCGTAGACATAGCGTACCAATCGGAGCCTTCGCTGCTTACGGAAATATAATGGCTAAGAAGAAAAAGGAAGTTGCATTTACAGATACGTTGACGGACGAGTTGAAGATATACGACTCGTGCGCAATATTGCTGGGCGCATTTATCGTAATGCTGATATTGCAGATGCTCGTAAGCATCGTGCTCACCGCTACTAAGGTGGATACCCGATTCCGCTCCTCGCTTGCTTACGTGTGCATTATTACGGGACTTAACGAGATAGCCTTTTTTACCGCGCCGTTCATCTACGGCAAGATTAAGAGCAAGAGAGTATGGTCGGATTGCGGCTATAAGAAAAAGCCGAGCATAGAGCAGGCGGCGTTGTCGATAGGCATCGCGATAGCTACGCTGTGCGCTTTTTCTCCGATAGCTACGCTATTCAACGCCGGTATTACCGCGCTCGGCTTCGAGGCGTCGGTAGCAATCAGCGCGGCTACCCCCGTAGAACTTATTTGTTATATCATATTTGCGGCGATATTGCCCGCGATATGCGAGGAGTTTCTATACAGAGGACACGTTGCAAGAGGACTTAAGAGCGGCGGATATATATTCGGTTTGCTCATGAGCGCGGCGTTTTTTGCCTTTATGCACTCATCGCCCGTACAGCTTGTCTATCAATTCTTTATGGGCGCGGTGTGCGCCGTAGTATATTATTGCTCGCGCTCGATATATCCGAGCATTATCGTTCACTTTACGAGCAACTTCGTAGTGCTCATAGGCGATTATATCATGACCGCAAACGGCATTCACGGCATAGCAATCACCTCTGTTGCAGGCATAGTTTTTGCCGTGCTCACAGTGGTGGGTGTGCCCGCGCTGCTTGGTCTTATGTACCTCTTTATATTGCGCACAGCTAAGAGAGAGGGCAAGATAGACAGGCTCAAAGAGATTAAGGGCTGGGGGCTGCGCAGTTGGAGCGCAAGGCTTAAGCTGCTGCACGATACCGACGCGGAGATTGCGGCAAGGCAGGATGAAGAGGATAGGAAGGCAAGCGAGATAGCCATGGCGGCTACGCCCGAAATAAGAGAGACTCTCATATCCAAAGAAGAAGAGACAATCAAGAGAAACAAGCGCATCAGCAAGCGCGCCCTTATGGTAACGTGGGCGGTAATACTGGTGTTGTGGATAGTCAATACTATCATGGGATTTATCGGTTGATAATGCTGAGCGTTAACGTACTGTGCGTAGGCAGAATTAAGGAAAAATATTTGAGCGACGGGATAGCCGAGTATGCTAAGCGGCTGTCCCGCTTTTGTAAGTTCAACGTCATCGAAGTGGGCGAGGAGCTCAGCCGCAAAGAGGGCAAGGCGGAGACGGAAGAGGTCAAGCGCAAGGAAGGCGAAAGACTGGCAGGCAAGATAAAAGGCTACGCAGTGGCTCTTGCCATAGACGGCGAGCCGCTGAGCAGCGAGGGGTTTGCTCGCAGGTTGGATACTTTAGCGTCCAAGGGAGTAAGCGAAATAACCTTTATAATAGGCGGCTCCAACGGACTTTCCGAGCAGGTGCTGGATGCAGCCGATATGAAGCTGAGCTTCGGCGCAATGACTTACCCGCACCAACTAATGCGATTGATACTTGCAGAGCAAGTATACAGAGCCTTTATGATAAACGGCGGCGGCACGTATCACAAGTAAGACGCACTCAAAAAAAGCAAGCATATAAGATTGGTAATTACAGTGCGCAATACGGCGCGGCGATTGATTAAAATGTATTATGTATACCGGTTATTTCAATACGTAATAAGATTTTTCAACGTACAGGTATTAAGGCTTACAGCTTGATTTATCATAGACGTTTATTAATCATACTTCGTAAAAAGCGCGCTTAAATAAGTATCCATGCGTAATCTAAGAGGATAGGGACATATCGGTGCTTGTCCTGCATAATGTGGAATTATGTATTCTATAGACGACTTAGACGCAGATCTTGCATTGCTTGCGCAAAGCGGCGCGAGAGTATTCACAATAGGTTATTCCTTCCTCGGCAGACCTATCAAGTGCGCTGTCAAGGGCGACCTCGGCGGCGGACAGATATTCATGCAGGCGGCAATCCACGCAAGGGAGTGGGCTACGGCTCCGCTTGCCGTGCGTATGCTCCAAGCGTATAGCGGCAGCGTGGGCGTGTGGTGCGTGCCTATGTCCAATCCCGACGGAATAATGCTCGCGCAGTACGGATTGGACAGCGTATCGGACGCGGCGCAAAGAGACTTCCTATTGCAGGTCAACGGCGGCAGCTATGACTTTTCTATGTGGAAAGCCAACGCGCGGGCGGTCGACCTCAACGTCAACTTCAATGCAAAGTGGGGCACGGGCGCGCAAAACGTTACTTATCCCGCGCCGTCCGACTATATAGGCGCGTATCCTCGCTCCGAGCCCGAGACCAAGGCGCTTTGCGACTTTACTGAGAGGATACAGCCATCCGTAACGCTCAGCTATCACGCAAAGGGCAACGTGATATACAGGGGCTTTGAGTGCATCAATCCTTATCCTCAGCTTGCCGACGAGATATCGTTATCTACCGGCTATCCCGCATATTCCTCCGCAGGCAGCAGCGGCGGATATAAGGATTGGTACGTTACTACCGCGTACAAGTCGGGACTTACGATAGAGGTAGGGGATAGTCAGTGGAGCTATCCTCAGATACAAGACAATCTCGATATTGTGTATGATGCCAACCGTCAAGTGCTTGACATTTGCGCCCGCTTTGTCCAAGATAATATGTAATGGATATCAAGTTTATGCAGCTGGCTCTGCAACAGGCGGAGCGCGCTGCAAAGTTAAAAGAAATCCCCGTAGGCGCGATAATCGTAAAGGACGGACAAGTCATCGCTAAGGCGCATAACAGGAAGGAAATACGCGGTTGCGCCAACTATCACGCGGAAATCGTCGCAATAGACAAGGCTTGCGCAAAGCTGGGCGATTGGAGACTGACGGGGTGCGATATTTACGTTACGTTGGAGCCTTGCCCCATGTGCGCGGGCGCGCTCATCAACGCGAGGATAGACAACATATATTTCGGAGCGTACGACGTCAAGTCGGGCTGTTGCGGCAGTCTGTACAATCTGCCCACAGATCCCAGATTCAACCACAGGGCGGGCGTAGTGGGCGGCATAATGGAAGCGGAGTGCGTAACAATGCTGCGCAACTTTTTCAAGGAGCAGAGGAGCGGAAGA
Organism: uncultured Clostridia bacterium; assembly: GCA_947175555.1. Classification (GTDB taxonomy): domain Bacteria; phylum Bacillota; class Clostridia; order Christensenellales; family UBA3700; genus Alloclostridium. Next base: position 10,459 of record CAMWNK010000042.1, read on the forward strand.
TGCTGATAGTAGGACTGGGTAATCCCGATGACAAGTACACGGGCACGAGGCATAACGTGGGCTTTGCCGCCGCGGACAAGCTGCTGGGCGAGTTGGGACGCAAGGCGGATAAGGTGCAATGCAAGGCCAAGGTGTGCGAGACTTACGTGCGCGGAGTAAAGACCGTGATAGCTAAGCCGCTCACGTATATGAACTTATCGGGCGAGAGCGTAAGGGCGCTGCTGGATAGATATAATTTTACTCCCGATCAGGCAATAATAGTGTACGACGATATCGATTTGCCCGTAGGGGCGTGGAGATACAGAGACAGCGGCTCTGCCGGCACGCACAACGGTATGCGCAGCGTAATTGCTTGCGTGGGCAGAACCGATATACCGCGCCTTAGGATAGGCGTTGGGGTGGATAAGAGCGTGCCGCTTGCCGATTACGTGCTCTCCAAGATACCCGCTGAAGAAAAGCCTGCTATCGACGAAGCTGTAAGCAATGCCGTGCGACTTATTATCGATAAGCTCAATCAGGCGGATTGATAGGCGTAAGCAGCCGCATTTGATGGCAAGATGTGATTGCCTTAGTATTCCTACTGCGCAGGGCTTAACGGTTATAGCTTAAAATAGCTATTATCTGTTACAGTCGATTGCCTATAGCAGTATCAAAGTCAACTGCGGTTGATATAATATAGCATATGTCGGTTGAAAAACTGCTTAAACTCAATAATCTGTCGCGCGAATTTACGCAGCTGTACGATAACGTGCGCGGCGGCACGGATTGCACAATAACCTCCCTCGCACCCGCAGAGAGGGCGCATGTTGCCACTCATTTTGACCTGCCCGTGCTGTACGTGGTCCCCGATTCTTTCACTCTTTCATTAATGTATAAGCGGATAAAAGGCTTTTGCCCTACGGCAAGAGTGCTCGAGCCCAAGGACGACTTGCTGATATACCGCAAGGCGTTTCAGCAGTCGAAGATATCGGATAGATTAAGGCTGCTCTTTGAGGTGCTCAAGGGCGAAGTGGGCGCGCTCGTAACCACGCCGCAGGCTCTTGCGGAGTATTATCCCTCTCCTTCGAGATTGAGGCAATCTATCATAAGTCTCAAGGTAGGAGAGGAGATGGATATCACCGCTCTTGCCGATAGCCTTGTTGCCGCAGGTTATACTCGCGAGGCAGGCGCTGAAGAGAAGTCCACTTTTGCGATATCGGGCGATACGGTTACGGTATTCCCGCCGTATGAGGATTTGCCTTTGCGCATCAGCTTTTGGGGCGACGAGATTGAGAGTATCAAGATATTCGACAGCGCAAGCATGATAACGGTGCGCAGCGTTACGAGCGCGGATATTTATCCCTGCAACGATTTGCTCGTAAGTGAAAGGGAGTGGGATATAGCGATTGCGTCGGCGACCAAGGCTTGCGAAAAGGAGTGCGCCGCAGGCAGAGAAAGGCGAGATGAGATATTGCAGTCTATATCCGCCGCAGGCTGCCGCGACCAATGCGCGCAGTGGCTGCTGCCTTATCTTAAAGAAAGCCGCGCCTCGATATTTAGCTATCTCGATAATCATTGGCTTGTAGCCTTGGAAGAGGACGGGCAGATATTGGATAAGCTGAGGCTGTTCCTATCCGAGCACGCCTCGAGAGTGGACGACCTCAGGGCGGACGGAGAGGCGCTTAAGGCTCATAAGTTATGCGTGATGGACGAGGGCGCAATCATATCGGCGATGTCGGGCTACACGCAGATAGGACTGTTCAACGTTACCTCTACCGCCCGTATCGTCAAGCCTAAGGCTCTGTATAAGATGAAGTGCTCGCCTATAGCAGACTATACGCTCAACTATAAGGCGCTGTACGAGGACCTCAAAAACTACCGCCGCGGCGGAGTCAACGTCGTCCTTTGCATGGGAGATAAGCGCACCGCAAGGGCGATATCCGAGTCGCTGCAGAGCGAAGATATAGCTTGCCTATGCTGCGAAGAGGTAGGCGATACCCCCTCGCTGTACGTTACGCCTTATCCTCTTGCTCACGGCGTAGGCTATCCGCAGAGCAAGCTGGTAATAATAGGCAGAGACGACGTCATACGCCGTAGCGACGCCGCTAAGGTCAAGGCAAGCAGCAGGGCTCCCTTCGTCATCCCCAAGGTGGGCGATTACGTGGTGCACGAGATACACGGTATAGGCAGGTGCGTGGGCGTAAAGCGCATGAGCATCAGGGATATCGAGAGGGATTACGTCAGCGTGGAGTATGCAGGCGGCGAAATGCTTTACGTGCCTATAGATCAGACGGAAAGACTTAGCAGATATTCGGGCAGCGACAGCGCTCCCAAGCTGTCCAAGATAGGCGGCAAGGACTTCGAAAAGCTCAAGTCGAGCGTCAAGAAGTCGCTCAAGAAGCTCGCCCTCGATCTCGTCGCCCTCTACAGCGAGAGGATGAAAAATAAGGGGTATACCTATAGCCCCGATACGAGTTTGCAGACGGAGTTCGAGCAGGCTTTCGAGTATGAAGACACTCCCGATCAGGCGAGGGCTACGGCAGAGATTAAAAGCGATATGGAGCGCGGTATCGTTATGGACAGACTGCTGTGCGGCGACGTTGGCTACGGCAAGACGGAAGTTGCGCTAAGGGCGATATTCAAGACGGTAACGGAGGGCAAGCAGGCGGTAATGCTCGCTCCTACCACGGTGCTTGCGCGTCAGCACTACAATACCGCAATGGACAGATTCCGCGACTACGGCATAGGGATAGAGCTCCTCACTCGCTTTCAGAGCGCAGAGGAGATAAAGTCGTCGCTGGAGAAAATCAAGACGGGTAAATCAATGCTCGCCGTCGCCACGCACAGGATACTGGGCAAGGACGTCAAGTTTTACGACCTCGGACTGCTTGTGCTGGACGAGGAGCAACGCTTTGGAGTAGAACAGAAAGAAAAGCTCAAGGTAGTCAAGAAGAACGTCAACGTGCTCACTCTCTCCGCTACGCCCATACCGCGCACGCTCAATATGGCGCTCACGGGCATAAGGGATATCAGCTTGCTCGAGACTCCGCCCAAGAGCAGGCTGCCCGTGCAGACGTACGTAACCGAGCTTACGGACAGTCTGCTTAAAGACGCTATAAGCAAAGAGATAGGCAGGGGCGGACAGGTATTCGTACTATTCAACAGAGTGGACGGCATAGAAAGAGTCGCCGATAAAATCACTTCGCTCGTCCCCGCCGCAAGGGTTACGGTAGGGCACGGACAGATGGATTCCGTTACGCTTGAGGACAGCCTCAACGCCTTTTATAACAGGCAGGCGGACGTGCTGGTGTGCACCACTATAATAGAAAACGGCATCGACGTGCCCGACGCCAATACGCTTATCGTATGCGACGCGGATAAGATGGGGCTGTCGCAGCTGTATCAGCTGCGCGGCAGAGTGGGAAGGCGCAACAGACTGGCGTACGCCTATTTCACTACGAGGCAGGGCGCGGTGATTACTACCGACGCCGCCAAGAGGCTTAAGAGCCTTATGGATTATACGGAGCTGGGCAGCGGATTCAGGATAGCTATGCGCGATCTCGAGATACGCGGAGCGGGCAGCGTGCTGGGCAGGGAGCAACACGGACATATCGAAAAGGTAGGCTACGATATGTACTGCAAGCTGCTCAAGGAGTGCCTCGACGAGGCGCAGGGCGTGCCCGAGGCGGAATATACCGACTGCGAAATCACTGCGGATATGGACGCTTATCTTGACAGCTCTTACATATCCGACGTCAATGACAAACTTAAGATATATCATGAGATATCCTCCACCGATTCGAGAGCGGCGGCGGATGCGCTTATCGATAAGCTGAGCGTCTCGTACGGCAAGCCGCCGATGCCGCTTATCAACATGATAGATATCTCGCTTGTGCGCAACCTTGCGTGCAAGGCGGGCATAGAGAGAATATTCTTGCCCGCAAGGGGCGGCAGCGTAACTTTCGCCGATTCGCGCGTGTATAAAAAAGAGGGTTATCTTGCTACAATCGGAGAGTATAAAGACTCTATCACGCTTACCGCCGAGGATAAGCCGAGGCTGATTATCGACGTATTTGTCGGCGCGCCGAGGGAAAAACTCAAGCTGCTTGAAGAGATTTTGACAAAAATGTGCTCAACCTCTCGTTAAAATAATTGTATTGAGAGTACAATTAGTGTATAATCAAATGTGTTATAT
>CAMWNK010000043.1 GCA_947175555.1 uncultured Clostridia bacterium
CCCCCCCACCCGCTCCCGCCCGCCCGGCGATCTCCCAACCAGCCCCGACACGGCCCGCGCCACAATTATATAACGGATATCACGGTAAAGGTCGCTTTTGACAATTATGCGCCATACGATATAGAGCTTGAGGACGGATATTCTCCGTCTATTTACGTATTTGATTTCGGCGGTCAAGACAAGTTTTTGTTTTGTTGCTCGCAGACAGGCGGCAGCGGCGGCTACGGCAACTATCGCGTTTACCATTTAACTACCGACTCGTATTATCTGCTGTACGACGATAAGTCCGATAGCGAACGCTCGACCTTTGGCGCATCGTTTGAGCAAGGCGGCTTCATGCGCCTATGTAATTGCGACACGCAATATACGCTTGACGTATATTTAGGGTATATGGATGAGACTTATTACAATTTGATTTTCGAGCCGAACGGCAGCGTAAAGAGCGGAGAGCAGCCTTATGTCAACGCGATTTCTTTCGTAGCTCCCGTGCTTAACTCGGCTAGCGGAGTTTGGCGGCTCATAACGTATCGCTCGGTCGCGGCGATAGCAGAGGTCAACAGACTGGGCTATATCGTTCAGACGCTCGATTATGACGGCGAGAAGTTTGTACCTGCGTCTACCGAGTTTTCGATAATGCTGTGATTGATGATTTTTGCGATTGATATGCGGTATCGTGATTGATATATGCGAGCCTGACCGCCTATATCAATAAGTATCTTTTGAGCGGCAGAGCTTATCCGTATACTTATGATTGTCAATGCCGTCTCTTATCTCATAGGCGAGTTTAAGTCATGTCCGCTGTTTTCAATTAGATCTACTACGCGCAGACTTAGACTATGCGGACTATGCAGACTGTGCACGGACTTGCCTTGAATCAGTCCGTTTAAGATAGCTTCGCAAGCTCTCTAAGGGGCGTAAGCCCCGCCTGTCCCTGGGCGCAAGGACGACAACATTAAGGGATAGAACGCGCAACCGCTCAGACTACGAGGCTTTCACTAAGTTTTGGGCATGGACACAACGAGCCAAAATGGACTTTAGACGGGTTACGCCAAAAGTCCATTTTGAGTATTTTTGGGAACAAATATACTACTTGCATGGCAAGTAAAGTCCCTGCGATAAGGTTGAACGCTGATTGGATTTGTGCTATACTTCAAGCGGATTAATATGGCAAATCAAAATTTGCAATATAGAAGGGAGATTTCTATGAGCGCAGACCTACCTTTTTTCAAATATCACCCCGATCCATTCGCCACCGAGGCTTTTCGCAGGATAGATGAGCCGGTTACTTGCCCCTGCTGCGGCAAGCAAACTTCCGTCATCTACGAGGGACCTTTCTATTCTATTGATGAAGTGGAACACCTGTGTCCCCACTGTATCGCAAGCGGAGCGGCGGCAGAGAAGTACAGCGGCGAATTTCAGGACAGTGAATCCACCGACGAGGTTGACAGCCCCGACAAACTGGACGAATTAGTCCACCGCACGCCGGGCTACTGCGGCTGGCAGCAAGAATATTGGCGCGCCCACTGCAACGACTTCTGCGCCTATCTGGGTACGGTTGGCTATGCGGAGCTCAAGGAGATGGGGCTGGTGGATGAAGTTCAAGAAACTTTGCTTGATGACTGGTATGAAGAAATTTTCACCGACTTGACAAAAGACGGCAGTACAGTCGGATACCTGTTTCAGTGCCTCCACTGTGGGAAATACCTACTACATATCGACTGCGACTGAAAAGAAGCCCCCTTAATCATTTTAGTTTATCGGGGCGTTCATCTTTATGAGTGAAATCCCCTTAAAAAATGCTCTCTTGATAATAGCTTGCTTATCAATCAATGAATGCGCCACTCTTCGGGGACGAAAAGCCGCTTAAATACTTCTATAGCGTATCTGTCGGTGAATGAAGCTATATAATCGCCTACGACTCTATCGAGCGGATAAGTATCGGTGAGAGTGCGATAGAAGGCGGGCAGTGCGCTCGGATTGTGCATAAAATAATCGAACAGCATATACAGCATCTTATCGGCTTTACGCTCTTCGCCTTTAGCCTGAGGATTGGTATACACACCCGAGAACATAAACTCGTGCAGCTTGCAAGTCATTTCGTCGAATAGTGGAGATTGCTTTATCACGCCCTTTTCATAGCTATTGTCCACGAGGTCTAGTATCATGTTGTTGATACGCTCGCCCTTGGATTTTCCGAGCACTTCGATGCAGTCTTTAGGCAGGTCGGCTTCTTTCAACACGCCTGCGCGCACGGCGTCCTCGATATCGTGATTGATATATGCGAACCTATCCGCGTATATCAATAAGTATCCTTCGAGAGTGCAGGGCTTATCCGTATACTTATGATTGGCGATGCCGTCCCTTACCTCATAGGTGAGATTGAGTCCCTGTCCGTTGTTTTCGAGCAAGTCAACTACGCGCAGACTGTGCAGACTGTGCACGAACCCGCCTTGAATCAGTCCGTTCAAGATAGCTTCGCCCGCGTGTCCGAATGGTGTATGCCCTAGGTCATGTCCCAGCGAAATAGCTTCCGTAAGGTCCTCGTTCAGTCTTAGGGCGCGTGCCATTGTGCGCGCAATCTGAGCCACCTCTAAGGTGTGCGTCAATCTGGTGCGGTAATGATCGCCTTCGGGGGACAGAAAGACCTGCGTCTTGTGCTTGAGCCGTCTGAATGCTTTGCAATGGATAATGCGGTCTCTATCTCTTTGATAATCGCTCCTGAGCGGGCAGGGCGGTGTAGGTCTTGACCTGCCTAAGGTATCGCAAGATTTTTGCGCGTATTTGCTGAGGTATTTATTCTCTATTTCGTAAGTGATATGCGTGTAATCCATAGCTTAATTATACAACTTTAATCGATATCGGTCAATATCTGCATTTATTTTTACGCCTGCTTACTATGCCGTAAGCCGCGCATATAGCTGTAACCGCAATACATGTCAAGTTCTTGCACTTTTCGATATTTTAAGCTACGTTAAAGGGTTGCAAAAGGGCAACAATAAATATTTTTATATATAAATTATATAATATTTTAGGAGTTGAGGATTTTAAGTCGTATAATATATTTGTATGGCAGATGAGTTTTCCGTCTGGCTTGACGAGCTCAAGCGCAGAGTGAACATAGTAGACGTGGCAAGCAGCTACAATATCGCCCTCAACCGTAAGAGCGGTAAGTATTGGGCATGCTGTCCTTTTCATCACGAAAAGACGCCGTCTTTCACGCTTGACGATACGTCCAATATGTATTATTGCTTCGGCTGTCATAAAGGCGGCGATGTCATCAATTTCGTCATGGAGATAGACCATACCGATTTTATGGGCGCAATCAACATACTTGCTACCAAGGCAGGCATGAGCGTACCCCAGTTCAGATCGAGCGGCGATAAAGCGGCGCTTAGCAAGCGTCATAGGGACCGGCTGTATTCGCTGATGCGCGATTGCGCGTCGTATTATCACAAGTGTCTTATGAGCGATAAGGGCAAGCGCGCCCGCGCCTATTTATCGGGACGCGGCATATCCGAGCGCACCATCAAGGTGTTCGGCTTGGGCTACTGCCACGGCTATGACGACTCCATCGCACACCTTACGTCCCTTGGCTACGGCAAGGACGAAATGATAGAGGTAGGCATTGCGGGCGAGAATCGCGGCGGCGGCATTTACGACGTACAAGCGGACAGGCTGATAGTGCCCATTATCAACAATATGCGGCAGGTAATAGCCTTCGGCGGCAGAGTGCTGGATAAAGATAAGCAGCCCAAGTATCGCAATACCAAGGAGACGGTCTTGTTTGACAAGTCCAAGGAGCTGTTCGGTCTGCACACGGTGAAAAAGGCTATGATAGAAGAAGCCGTCGACAGCATAATCATGGTCGAGGGCTACATGGACGTCATATCGCTGTATCAGGCGGGGATAGGCAACTGTCTTGCGTCCATGGGCACCGCGCTTACCGAGATGCAGGCGAGGCTGCTCAAGCGCTATGCGGACAAGGTGTATATCAGCTACGACGGCGACAGCGCGGGACAGAAGGCAACCATGCGCGGACTGGACATCCTCTACGGCGAAGGTCTCAACGTGAGGGTTGTATCCGTGCCCGACGGCAAAGATCCCGACGAGTACGTCAGGGACTTCGGAAAGAAGGGATACATGGATCTTCTTGCCTCGGCTAAGCCCTTGTTTGAGTACAAGCTGGACAAGCTCGCCGAGGAGTTTGACATGAGCGTCCCCGAGGACCGCGGCGCGTATGCCGTCAAGGCTGTGGACGTATTGCGCGCTCTTAAGAATCCAGCGCAGGTTGACGTGTACATCGATTACATCTCCGCGATTTCCGACATAGCCAAGCCCGTGCTTGTCAGACAGTACGAGAGCGGCAATACGGCGGGGGCTGTCGTTTCCGAGCCCGTTATCATGGGCGGAAAAAAGAGCGGTAAGATATTCAAAGCCATCAGGTTCATGCTCTACGCTCTGTATGCGGGTGTTGAGGGGATAGATAAGAGCGACTTATCCGCCTACATCACGGACAGAGATTTGCGCGCCATATACGACGAGTATAGGCGCATATCCGCGCTCGGCGAGGCGACGCTTGACGATTTGCAATCTCTATCGGACGTCAATCATGAGGTGAAAGAGATTTTTGCCGAGGGCAAGATTGTGGCGGAAGAGGCTGCGGCGGGCTATTATGCGGACTGTTACAAGTCGGTGCTCAAGGAATATCGCAAGCGCGAGATGAGCGAATTTACCAAGACGATAGACGGAGAAGGCAGCGGCGATGGCAAGGCGAAATTGCTTGCGCAGTATGCCGAGCTCAAGTTTAAGAATAAGAGAATATAATCAGACGGAGGATATATGGAAGAAGAAAAGGCAGGGACGAAATCGGCTAAGGACATACCCGAAGAATTGCTGATTTTGCAAGCCCACGAAGCTGAAGATAAGGCTACGCCTGCGGCGGACGACAAGGAGAGCGAAGAGAAGAGACGCAAGCGCGAAGTCAAGCTGAATCTTGAGATAGAGAGGATAATTTCGAGCGCGCGCGAGGGCAAGGTCAACGAGATGGACGTCAACGACAGGCTGGACAAGTTTGCTCTCAGCGTCGAGGAGCTTGCGGCTGCGTATAAGAGCATCGAGGCAGGCGGCGTCGTAATCGAATCCGTCAACGTAGCGGGCGAGGGCTACGACATCACCGAAGGCTTGGAGAATTCCACCGACGACTCGGTCAAGATGTATCTTAAGGATATCGGTTCCGTACCGCTGCTCAATCCCGACGAGGAAAAGGAGCTTGCCCGCAGGATGGCGGAAGGCGACGAGTATGCCAAGAACAGACTCAGCGAAGCCAACTTGCGACTTGTCGTATCCATAGCCAAGCGTTACGTAGGCAGGGGAATGCAATTCCTCGACCTCATACAAGAGGGCAACCTCGGACTTATGAAAGCGGTCGAGAAGTTCGACTATACCAAGGGCTTCAAGTTTTCCACGTACGCAACGTGGTGGATAAGGCAGTCCATTACGAGGGCTATAGCCGATCAGGCAAGGACGATAAGAATACCCGTGCACATGGTCGAGACAATCAACAAGACGGGCAGAGTTCAGCGTCAGCTGCTTCAGACGCTGGGCAGAGAGCCCACTCCCGCGGAGATAGCCGAGGTGATGGGCATACCTGTAGAGAAGGTTATCGAGATTCAGAAGATAGCTCAAGATCCCGTATCTCTCGAGACGCCCATAGGCGAGGAAGAGGACAGCCACTTGGGCGATTTTCTCGAGGACGACAAGGCGGCGTCCCCTGCGGACAAGGCGGAAGCCAAGATGCTCAAGGAGCAGCTGTTGCAGGTGCTCGATACGCTCACTCCCCGCGAGAACGAAGTAATTCGCAAGAGGTACGGCATAGACGACGCCCGTCCCAAGACGCTTGAGGAAGTGGGTAAGGAATTCAACGTTACGCGTGAGAGAATAAGGCAGATAGAGGCCAAGGCGCTGCGCAAGCTCCGTCATCCCAACCGCACTAAGCGTCTTAAGGATTTTATCAGTAAATGAGACAGCGCTTAGCCGCCATTTTATCGCACGTGCGCGGACGCACTCTTGCGGATATCGGTTGCGACCACGGACTGATTGCCGTGGGCGCGCTCAAGCAAGGGCGTGTGGATAAGGTGATTGCCACCGACATTTCCGCAGGCAGTCTTTCCAAGGCTCGCGCGCTCGCCGCGCAAGAGGGCGCAGTGGATATCGACTTCAGAGTCGGGGACGGCATGAGCGTGCTAAAGGACGGCGAAGCTGACGTTGTTGTGATTGCCGGCATGGGCGGCAGGGAGATAATATCTATCATGAGCGGCGCGCGCCGCGGGGTAGAAAAGTATATACTTTCCCCCCACCGCAACGCAAAGGAGCTCAGGGAGTACCTGACGTCGCACGGCTTTAAGATAGATAGCGACTACATAGTCAAGGACGGCAAGCATTTCTACAGCGTGATAATATGTAGCGAGGGCGTCGGCGGCGCGCTTACTCCCCGCGAGCTGTATTTTGGAGACAACGACCGCTCGGACAAGGTATACGCGGAGTATTTAAGGCAAGAAAGAGATAAATGCCTATACGTGATATCCAAGGCGGGCGAGGAGAAGACGGCAAAGGAGCAAGAGCTTCTTAAACTTATCGAGGAGGAAATAGCACTGCTATGTTGACAGGCGAGATATTCGACATCATTGAGGAGGTCGCGCCCCTTACGCTTGCGGCTGATTACGACAACAGCGGTCTGCAAGTAGGCAGTCGCAGCGCGCAAGTTAGCGGCGTCATGCTGTGTCTGGACGCTACTGCGGACGTATTGCGGCAGGCGGCGGACAAGGGCTGCAATCTCGTGATAAGTCATCATCCGCTCATATTCAATGCGGTTAGCAGCGTTACCGACGGCGACTACGTTTCCTCGCTTATAGCTTTAGCCATCAAGTCGGACATTACTATCTACAGCGCGCATACCAATCTCGATTGCGCGGACGGCGGGCTCAACGACAGACTTGCCCGCATGCTGGGCATTAAGACGTATGTGGGCAAGCGCGGCGATTATTATCGCGGCGGCGCGGTAGAAGGCGGCGGCAGAGCATTAGACTTTGCGGCTAAAGTGAAGTCTGCTCTCGGCGCAGGCAGCGCACATCTCATCGGCAGCGCGGATAAGCAGATACGTTCGGCGGCGATATCTTCGGGCGCGGGCGGCAGAGACGGGGACGCATTTGCGTCGCTGTTTGCGGCAGGGTGCGATGTGATAATCACCTCCGAGCTTAAGCACAACCTTGCCGTGCAGTGCTGCGAGCAAGGGCATTGCGTGATAGAGGTTACGCATTTTGATTGCGAAAAGCATTGCGTAGACTTGCTTAAGGACATCCTGGACGCGCGCGGCGTGGACAGCGTGATAGCTTCGGTTAAGTCGCCGTATACGGCAATAATATAATCAGACAATAAGGCTCTAACGAGAGCGTAAGGAGAGAAGAATATGGAATTTAGTAAATTGCTTGAGTATCAGGAGATAGACAGAGACGTCATCAAGCTCGAGAATAAACTTCGCAGCAGCGAGGAAGCCAAGAAACTTCAGTCCTACATGGACCAATATAAGAAGACGCAGGACAATCTCATCCGCATCAATAACGGCGCGCAGACCGGCACCGATAAGATAGACAAGCTCAACGACAAGTTCAATTCGCTCGTGAGCGAGCTTGAGGAGCTTGACGGCGCGGTAGAAGAGGTCGACGAGTTGAAGGAGACCGAGTTTTACGAGAAGAGAATCAACGAGCTGTCCGAGATGCTCGACGCGCTCGAGCGCGACATTGCCGCCGCGGCGAGGGAGCTTGACGTGCTGTCCACGCAGGGCAACAGCGAGCTGATTTTGCTCCAGAAGTATCAAGCTGCCATCAAGAAGGTGTCCGACGACTATGCAAGAGTCAAGGCGGATATTCAGAAAGAGGCGGGCGGCAAACTTGCTAAGCTCAAGACGCTCGAGAAGGACATCGACGCGGACATCATGGCTATGTACAAGCGCGTGCGCGGCAATAAAAAGACGCCTGTGCTCGTGCCGTTCAGGGACAACGTGCTGTGCGGCGGTTGCGGCATGGAGATGTCCGTCAACGAGGTGGGTAAAATCAACTCGGCGGGACTGTGCGAGTGCCCCAACTGCGGAAGAATCGTATACAAGGCAGACTGATTAATGCGCGAGCATAAGAGATGGCAGATAGCCGTTGCGTTCATATTCGGCTTGGCGTGCGTTGTAGGACCTATACTGCTTGTCGTGATATCCCGCGCTCTCGGCGCGTTTAAGTCTACGTATTATATGTACTTAGCACTCATTGCATTGGGCGTATTTTCCGTAGCGCGCGGCTTTCAATTTTTATCCCACAACCGCAGATTGCTTTCTCTTAGCGTTCGCGGCGAGAGGATAAGCGCGCAATACGTCAGCCACGGCACCGAGCGGCAGGAAGGCAGGATGCCCGTATATTATATAAGGTATACCTTCACCGCAGGCGGCAGGACGTATAATGCCAAGAGCCCCGCAATTTATTCGTGGGAGCAGGCTCTTGCGTTTCGAGCGGCGGGGGAGTTCGATATCTTGTTTTACAACGGCGACTATACGGTAGCTACGAGCGGAGCTGTGATGTACAGCGAGCACTTTGACAGAGTGCAGGAGCTCAAGAGAGCGTACAACGAGGCGTTTTATAAGGTATACGCAGGCGGCAATGCGTCGCAAGGCGCGCCTACTCACGATAGCGTTGACGTCTCGACAGGCAGTCGCGGCGAGGACGTGAATGTCGCTACATGCGATGACGCGGACGGCGCGGCAGACGACAACGCGTCGGACGATGGTTGTAAAGGCTGCGGCGCATCTGAAGACGGCATAGCGTCCGTAGGCGCAGCGGAGTTATCGGATAGCGGCGACAGCGATAATTAAGGTGATTTAGGCTTATCTTAGGCGGACCTTATCGGTCCGTCTTTTGCATTTATGGATATTTAAGGATAGACGCCGCATAGAGCAAGTAATATATACGGAACGCGGCTAATATAATAATATAATGTATATAAGATGTCTCTTTGCGGCGCAATATGGACGAAACGGATGAAAAATAGCTCATATAGATACCGCGTCTATTGATTTTCGTCTTATTTTGTAGTATTATTGTATAAACGAGGAGTTATATGACTGTATATACGGCTGTAATATTCGCGCTTGCGCTGGCATTTACGTTTTATATGGGTTATTTCGACGGCGCGAATGCCGTCGCTACCTGTATAGTGTCGCGCTCGCTCAAGCCGTATACCGCGCTTATCGTCGCGGCTATTGTCAAGTTTGCCGCGCCGCTGTTATTGTGCTATCTTATCAATAGTTATTCGGTTGCCAAGACCGTTGCGGGCGTCATAGACGCGGGCGCGCTCGTGTCCCTGCCGTCTAAGCTGGTAGGATTCATATTCCTGCTTTCCACTATGGTGGCGGTGCTTGGATGGCTGACGCTTTCGCTCTTTCTCAACGTGCCCAATTCTACCTCGCATACGCTGCTCGGCGGACTGGTCGGGGCGGCGATGGTTACGTTCGGCGTATCGTCGGTGGACTGGATGCAGGTGGGTATCAAGGTAATATTGATGGTATTTCTTGCGCCCATACTGTGCATGACGTTCGGCTTTATATTGCAGAAGATTGTAGTCAAGCTCAGCACAAGGCTTACGCGCAACGCGGCGGGAGTGGTCAAGGGCGCGCAGGTGCTCAATATGACGGTGCTCTCGGGCGCCGTGTCCATGAATAATACGCAAAAGGGCTTGGGAGTATATTTACTTGCCTGCGTACTGCTCACAGACAGCGCGTCGTCCGTAGCTGAAGCGTCGTCGGAGCTCAACGTATGGATAATGATAGGCTTTTGCCTTGCGATAATGTTGGGACTGTTGCTCGGCGGCTTTAGATTGATCAGCACCATCGGCACCAAGATATACAGGCTCAATCTCATACAGGCGTACGTCTCGTCTACGTCGTCCATGATAGTATCTGTGGTAACCAACGTTACCGGCATACCCGTATCTACGGGGCAGATTACGTCGTCGAGCATTATAGGCGTAGGCATGGCAAGCAAGGCGAGGAACGTCAAGTGGAAGAGAGTGTTCAAGATATTTTCCAGCTGGCTGCTCACTTTCCCCGCAGCGTGCGCCATAGGCGCGGGGGTATGCGCGCTTCTCAATCTGATAATAGCGGGAGGGTTGTTTTAACAATGAGGTTTTTTAAGCAGAGGGTTAACTTTTTCGAATTGCTTTGCGCTCAGTGCGAATGCACGGAGAACGGCGTCATCGCGCTTTATAATTACTGTTCCACTAAGGACGAGAAGTACGCCGACGAGGTAATCAAGATTGAGGAAGAGGGCGACATGCGCCGCAGGGTGCTCATCGACGAGCTCAACCGCACCTTTATCACTCCTATCGAGAGGAAGGATATATTCGACTTATCCCGTCAGCTCGACGAGATACTCGACTATGCCAAGACCACTATCGACGAGCTTAGGCTGTTCAAGATTCTTCCCGACGACGCAATGACGGACATAGTAGGCATACTGTGCGATATCTGCAAACATATCTCCCTTGCCGTCGCCAATATGGAAAAGCACGCTCAGATAGCTAAAGACGAGGCTTTGATAGTCAAGAGCTTGGAGAACAAGGTAGGCATGCACTATTACAGCGCGCTTGCTCACTTGTTCGATAACGGCGATCTCAGGCTTATCTTCAAGTACCGCGAGGTATACAGACATCTCAATACCACATCCGATATAGCGGACGTGGCTATGGACTCGCTGCTTGACGTATTGATGTCGCTGTAAGCTATTGCGATAATATGCCTTATGCGGCAAGTTATTTGGGGCAATACGCTTGACATATTACACTTGATTAAATATAATTGTATCAACCGCAATATATAATACTGTGATGAGGAGTATTAGCGCGGCAGCGCAAGTCAAGAGAGCCGTCGGGTGGTGTGAGACGGACGAGCGTTCGCGTGAACTCGCCTTTGAGTAGCGCAGGCGATATGTAGTCTGCGACGGGTAGGACCGTTATATCCTTTCAAGGCATACCGCTGATATAGCGGCGTGCGAAGTAGAGTGGTACCGCGCAAGCTGTCAGCTTCCGTCTCTTATCGAGGCGGATTTTTTTTATATAGGAGGTAGTAGTATGAAGAATGTCGGCAAGTATACCAAGGGATACTATATGCCGCCCGCCCGGTGTTTCGATTGGGCGAGTAAGGAGCGCGTCGAGAAAGCTCCCGTGTGGTGCAGCGTCGATTTGCGCGACGGCAATCAGGCGCTTGTGGTGCCTATGTCGCTAGAGCAGAAGCTGGAATTCTTTACGCTGCTATGCCGTATAGGCTTTAAGGAGATAGAGATAGGCTTTCCCGCCGCCAGCGAGACGGAGTACGAGTTTTGCCGCGCGCTGATAGAGCGCAATCTCATACCCGACGACGTTACCGTACAGGTGCTCACGCAGTCTCGCGAGCACATTATCGCAAAGACCTTTGAGGCGCTTGCAGGCGTAAAGAGCGCCGTCGTTCACCTCTACAATTCCACTTCCGTGGCGCAGAGGGAGCAGGTATTCCGCAAGAGCAAGTCAGAGATAATAGATATAGCGGTATTCGGGGCTAAATTGCTCAAGAAGTATGCCGAGCAGACGGAAGGCAACTTCCGCTTCGAGTATTCTCCAGAGTCCTTCACGGGTACGGAGCCCGAGTACGCGCTCGAGATTACCAACGCCGTACTCGATATATGGCAGCCCACTTGCGATAGGAAGGCTATTGTCAATCTGCCCGTTACCGTGGAGACGAGTATGCCTCACGTATACGCTCAGCAGGTTGAGTATATGTGTAAAAATCTCAATTATAGGGACGCTGTCGTTGTATCGCTGCATCCTCACAACGACAGAGGTTGCGCGGTTGCGGACGTAGAGTTCGGTCTGCTTGCGGGCGCGGACAGGGTAGAAGGCACGCTGTTCGGCAACGGCGAGCGCACGGGCAATGTGGATATTGTTACCGTTGCGCTCAACATGTTCTCTCAAGGCGTCGATCCCGAGCTTGACTTCAGCGATATGCCCGCTCTTGTGTCCGCGTACGAGAAGTTTACCGATATGCGCGTGTATGAGCGTCAGCCGTACAGCGGCGCGCTTGTATTTGCAGCCTTCTCGGGCTCTCATCAAGACGCCATCGCCAAGGGCATGAAGTTCCGCGAGGAAAAGGGCAGCGATAAGTGGAGCGTCCCCTATCTTCCCATTGATCCCACCGATATAGGCAGGCAGTACGACGGCGACGTCATACGTATCAACAGCCAGTCGGGCAAGGGCGGCATAGGCTATCTTATGGAGAAGCAGTTTGGATACAACATCCCCGCCAAGATGAGAGAGAACTTGGGTTACAAGGTCAAGAGCGTATCCGACCGTAAGCATAAGGAGCTTTCTCCCGATGAGGTCAAGGATATTTTCAACGATAGCTACGTCAATATATCCGCTCCCTTATCGGCAATCGAGAGCCATTACAAGCAACTGGACGGCGGCGATATCGAGGCGAGCGTAACTATTGTCGGCGAGGGCGTATCGGGAGTATACACGGGCAGGGGCAACGGCAGACTCAGCGCGGTGAATAGCGCGATAAGGCAGCTTGTACCCTTTGATTATCACATCGAGGTATATCAAGAGCACGCCTTGACGCGCACGTCGCAATCTCTTGCAGTAGCGTACGTGGGCTTGCTCAAAGAGGGCGATAAGGATATGATTTGGGGCGTAGGCATACACAGCGACATAATAGTCGCATCCGTCAACGCGCTTATAGGAGCAATAGATAACGCGCTTGCATAATATATAATAATTTATATGCGTCGCAATCACTCTACCACTACGGATTTGACAATGGGCAGACCTCTTACGGTAATAATGAGGTTTGCCCTTCCTTTTATGCTCAGCGACTTTCTGCAACAGCTCTACAACATGGTGGACAGCATCATTATAGGGCACGCGCTGGGTGAGGTCTCGCTTGCGGGTATCGGTGTTGCCACACCCATTATGTCCATAGTTATCAATTTCCTTATGGGCATAGCCATGGGCATGGGAGTAGTGCTTTCGCAGTATTTCGGCAGGGGCGATATCCTATCGCTTAAGCGCGTGCTCTCCACGGGCGTTATAGCAGGCGGCGCGTTCACTATTATGATATCTACGCTATGCGCTCTGCTCAGTAAGTATTTTCTCATCGCTTTATCGACTCCTATAGAGGCGATAGCGGATGCGGATATGTATCTCAAGATTATCTTTGCAGGCGGGATATTTACTTTTTTATACAACTACTATATGTTCTCGCTGCGCGCGGTAGGCAACTCGCTCATACCCCTTGTGATACTGTGCATATGCGTCGTTATCAATGCGGGATTGGATTTACTGCTCATTTTGTGCACTTCGCTCGGCATTGCAGGCGCGGCAATCGCAACCGTTGCGGCTCAGGCTATTTCGGTACTGCTTTGCGCTATCTACACGCGCAAGAGGGTAAAAGTGCTGTGTTTATCCCGCAAAGACTGGGTTTTTGATAAAAAAATGCTTAAAGTGATCACTTCTTACGGACTGTCTGTCGGCTTGCAGCAAGTCGTAATTTATGCGGGCAGGATTGCAGTGCAAGGACTGGTCAATTCATACGGCACGGCAGTTATGGGCGGAGTAAACAATGCCACTCGCCTTGACGCCTTGCTTCAGACGCCCGTGCGCGGGTATACCAACGCGCTCACCAATTACTACGCTCAGAACTGGGGCGCAGGCTGCAAGGACAGGATAGTCAAGGGGTATAAAGAAAGCGTTGTCGTATCTATAATCAACGCGCTGATATTCATTGCGCTGGGCTATTTGCTTGCCGTGCCTCTATCCAAGATTTTTATCGGCTCGACGGACGGGCAGGCGGTAATAGATGTGTGTTCCGATTTTCTTAAGGCTATGGTATCGGGCTATCTGTTCGTTGGAGTAATCCTCATCTCCCAGTCGCTTTTCAAGGGAGTGGGCAAGATGGGATTTTTCTTGACTACTACCATATCGTCCATAGTTTTCAGAGTTGCGCTATCCTATCTTTTCGATTATTTTTGGGGACTTAAGGGCATGTACTGGGCAGTGCCTGTCAGTTGGTTTATCGCAGGCGCAGTCGGCGTCGTTCTCACCGCATTTACCTACCGCCGCCGTATTCGCCTCATGCAATGTGTCTCAAGCGACACGGTAGATTCTAAGTCCTCGCAAGAGAGCTCTGACTGCTTGGATACAACGTCGCGCGGCGATATCTCTCGGACCTGAGCGGCGCGCAACGGGCAGATAAGTCGGCTCATTGATGTATCTTCATCAATAGCATTTATTTATTTTAATTGATAGCTTTGCAGTATTGCTATAGACTTTATATTATTAATAATATTAATTTACTTGAAAATTTTATATAATAAGCGTAT
>CAMWNK010000044.1 GCA_947175555.1 uncultured Clostridia bacterium
TATTCTTCGTTACTATATCCGCCTTAAGTCTGTGAGCGCCCGCTACGTCCAACTTTATATTGCTCGCGCTGCCGTCATAGGTGAGCTGCACGTCCAAGTTATCTATTGCCATGCCGTTGCCGATTACGGGCTTATACCTTTGCAAGTCCGCAAGCAATGAGCTACGCCATACATACGAGCTCGATATACCCGACCATGTTAGCGTAAGCTGCCTTGGCTTAATTACCCACTCTATAGTCTGCGCCGTGCTGCCCGATACTGTTGTGAAGCCGCCCGAGCCGTTAGCTATTGCCCACTTATAAGGAGAGGGCAAAGTAACTTTAGCCTTATAAGTATCCGCATTGACGCCGCTGAGCTGAGTTGAAGAGTCCAATATCATTGTAGGACTATATAAGCCCTTATTCTGCAATAATGCCTGTAAACTATGCGTTGTACCGTCGTAGTCTATTTCCACAGATGGCACTTCATAAACTGCAGTATTATCCGCATCTGTAAGATTAAGGTGAAGTGCGGGGCGGACGGCATATTCAATTGTTGCATAAGTATAGTCTAAAGATGTTGAGTTGCCCGACGGATTAAGAAGGCAAGCACAATTAGCGTGCATGTAGTGTCCGGAGCGCATCCATGAAAATGTAGAGTTAGAGCGCTGACTGCCTGACAACCCCCATATTCCTACATGAGACGCGTCATAGCCTGTTTCTGTCAATGACGGTAGCCATATATAATCATCCTTCCACTCCGCATATCCGTTTTTGGAGCTAAAGTTGAGATTTGCGTTATACCAATTAACCGCGCCGCTCGGCGTGCCGTATGCATCATTAGGTAATGTATAGCCTATTCCTCCTATACTTCCGCCTGCATACTGATTTTCCGTCTCCTGATATGCAACTTGCGCAGGCGTTACTATAAAATCGGTAAGCGAATCTACTACCGATGGCATAGTAAATCGCGCATATTTATGTGAAGGATTCTTCGCAATAGGTGTAAGCGTTGTCGCGCCGCTGCTTGCTACATATCCGCTACCACCGCTATTGAGCGCATCTGCTCTTATGTAGCTACTGCTATACATAGTCGACGGATATGCCGCAGTCGGAGTATTGGCTTGCCATCTATTCCACTGATGTATATCGGAAGAGTTGGCAAGCCACAGCGTAGCTATGGTATTGCCCGACCTATCTTGGGTAAGATGAGTTACCGTCCACTCTAATCCGCCGAAAGACAATACTATATCCTTGCCGCCGCTTACTGTACGGATATCAGCGGACGTAATCTGCCCGCTGCTCGATATGTCAGCATTTATATCTGTAAGGCTTGCATTAGCGTTGCCTATAATAGCAGCATAGAGTTTGCTTAGGTTTTCTCCCGCAAAATGCTTTGTATTAGAAGTCGAATCTGCGCCCTTATAGATTTCGCCTATCTTGATAATATCGGTATTGGCAGCCGACGTGTCTGACATTGCAGCTACGTCCGCTCTATTACCGACAAAATAAAAAGTACAGCAAAGCATTGCAGCGCATATAAACGCTGTCAACAATATCGCCAACTTATTCTTATTTACAGTCATTCCCTTACCCGAAAAATATGTTATTTTTCGTCTTTAGCAGGTGGACCTATTATAGTAATAGGTCCACCATATTGCTTATAAATATAGACTTTTAACTACTTGTTAGAAAATTATCGGCTTATTTCAAGTTAAAAAAGAGCATTATATGTTGCTTATATCAATTAAAAGTATTATAATGTAATAAATATTAAGGACCTATTACTATAATAGGTCCATTTTTATTACAGAAGTTGCAAGGCAATTATCATCGATATTTATAACTTACTTGCCATATTATCAAAAAGAAATTTTGCCATAGAGTAATCGTCGCAACTATTGCGACATAATTTATATATATGAAAATATATTTTGAGTGCAAAGACGAATATCTGCTAATAGACGGCAGACCGCATACGGGCGGATGCAAGATAATAGAAGACGGCGATATGATGGATATATGTCATTGCGGAAACGAGCCCTATGCCGCTCCGCTGATGGTCAGACTACGACTGAGAGGCGGTCTGTTATCTCAATGCGATGACATAAGAGTTACTCGATGGGACAAGGACGTAATGAGCATATCTTTTGCAGAAAAGCTGTGCCATCCCTTTATTCAACCCGAGCCTATTGCAATGCAATGCGTCAAAGTAAGAGGAAAAAGCCATAATCTTACCCTATACAGACAAAACGGATATTACATCACCATAGAGACATGCGACGAAATATTTACAAAGCGCATACCTCTGCGCTGTTGCAGTCAAGACGTGTGCGTAAATCTGAGCGTGTGCGAAAGCCGCAACTGCGTTACGCTGATAGCTGTAGTTAAAGGCTGCGATAAAGAGTATATGCTTGCCCTTAACTATAGCGACGACTACTATCCGCTCGCATGCGTGCTTGCCGACTGCATAGACGTAGACGGTTGCGAAATATCCGTAACGGATAATATAAAGGATATGTGCAGGCTTGCGGTATGCAGAAGATACCTGATAGAGGGCGGGCAAATCAATCTGTGCGATACAAGGTACATCTATAGAGACGACTGCATCGATTACGCGCCGCTCTTACTTCCTTATGTCTATATAGAAAGCGTGCTGATTGGAGATATGGATAAGTGCAACGAGATATGCTCGTGCAATGATAAGCTACATTTATTCAAGGGCTGTACGTCGCTCGTTGCTCCTCCGCACAGGCGTCTGCGCCCTTATGAAATCGCGCTGCTTCGTCCCACAAAGGGAGGAGGCAACGCGCAATATTACGACTTCACCGTAAAGGACTCGCTGATAACAGGCATTACCCGACATGCGGGTAACTAATCCAAATAAAGAAAATCAGTCCTTAATGCCCTCTACGGTAACGTAGATATACGAGGATACGCCTGCGTATACCTTAAGATCTACCTTGTATTTACCGACCAGCTTAACAGACTCTTTAAGTACAATCTTTTTCTTATCCACGGCATAACCCGCAGCCGATAAAGCGTCGCTGATTTCCTTAGCGGTAACCGCGCCGAACAGCTTGCCGTTATCTCCGCACCTTATACTTACGGTAAACTCTTTACCCTCGAGTTTTTTTGCAAGCTCTATGGCTTCGGCTCTCTCCTGCGCTTTGCGCTTTTCTTCCTGCGCCTTGCGCTGAGCGTACTCGTTGGACACCTTAGACGTAGCCTCTACTGCAAGACCTTTCTTAATAAGAAAGTTGCGGGCATAGCCGTCGTTGACCTCAACTATCTCATCCTTTCTGCCGTGCGACTTTACGTCCTGCAACAATAATACTTTCATAGTCCTTCTCCTTATCTGCTACTGTCGATAAAGCGCCTTATGCGCTCTATCGCCGTCTCAAGCTCTGCTAAAGAATAAGCATAAGACACCCTTATATGATTGCGTCCGCCTTC
Organism: uncultured Clostridia bacterium; assembly: GCA_947175555.1. Lineage (GTDB taxonomy): Bacteria > Bacillota > Clostridia > Christensenellales > UBA3700 > Alloclostridium. The sequence continues at coordinate 3,435 of CAMWNK010000044.1, forward strand.
TCCGAACGCGGTACCGGGGACCACGGCGACCTTCTCTTTTTCAAGCAAAGCGTTGGCAAAACTCTCTCCGTCCATACCCGTCGACGACACGTTGGGGAAAAGATAAAACGCGCCTTTAGGCTCAAAGCAATGCAGTCCCATTGAGTTGAACGCCTTTACCATGTATCTGCGGCGTATATCGTACTCCGCCCTCATCTCCTCTACGGTATTGAAATCCGTATTCATGCCGTTATCGATTGCGGCGAGCGCGGCATACTGCGCGGGAGTAGGCGCACACATTATCACGTACTGATGTATCTTGATTATCTGATCAGTCAGCGCGGCGGGAGCGCATACATAACCGATACGCCAACCCGTCATTGCAAAGGCTTTACTAAAGCCGCTAATCAATACGCACCTGTCCCTCATACCTTCGAGCGCGCATATAGACACATGCTTGCCGCCGTATGTAAGCTCTGCGTATATCTCGTCTGATATGACAAGCAAATCGTGCTTAACTATGACGGGGATTATCTCCTCAAGCTGCTCCCTTGTCATTATCCCGCCGGTAGGGTTATTGGGATAAGGCAGTATAATCGCCTTGGTCTTGGGCGTAATAGCAGCCTCGAGCGACTGAGGCGTAACGATAAAGCCGTTGTCCTCTTTGCATTGTATCCCTACGGGAATACCGCCCGCAAGATCTACGCAAGGAGAGTAAGACACGTAGCTGGGCATGGGGACGAGTATCTCGTCGCCCGCATCGCATATTGCGCGCAGCACGATATCTATGCCCTCGCTCGCGCCCACGGTGATGATAATCTCTTCCTTATCGTAGAGCACGTCAAAGCGCTTATTAAGATACTCGGATATACTCTGTCTGAGCTTAGGCAAGCCCTTATTGGACGTATAGTGTGTAAAGCCTTTTTGCAACGAGCGTATACCCGCCTCGCAGATATCCCAAGGCGTGCTGAAATCAGGCTCTCCAACTCCCAGCGATATGGCGCCTTCCATCTCGCTGACTATGTCGAAGAACTTTCTTATACCGCTGGGCTGGAGCGCGGCAATGCCGCGAGATATAAAGTCCCTCACGGCTGTACAGGCAATCTGCCGTTGCGGCTCTCGCCGGTAATAACGCCCTCAACCTTATACTTCTTGAGTATAAAGTGCGTGGCTGTAGCCGTTACGCTCTCGATAGCCGATAGCTTTTCGGAAACAAAAAGCGATACCTCTTTCAAAGACTTGCCCTCTATCATTACGGCAAGGTCGTAACCGCCGCTCATAAGATACAGACTCTTCACCTCGGGATAGGCGCATATCTCCGCGGCTATTGAGTCAAAGCCCTTGCTCTTTTGAGGAGTAACTTTTACCTCTATCATTGCCTGCACGACGTCATTGTCGAACGCGGCGTCGTCGGTGATAGCGGTATACTTGACTATTACTCCGCTGCTCTCCAGTCTCTTTACGGACTGCGCGGCTTCAGCCTCCTCTATTCCGAGCAATGTCGCTATATCCGCGGCAGAGCGTCGGCTGTCGGCCTTGAGCAGATTGATTATCCTCTTATCCGTTGCATCCATAATATCACCTCCGATACTTTTATTAAGTATATCAAAATTAAGTATGCATTGCAAGGATAAAAATTAAATGAGCGCAAATAATAAGCATATAAACGGGAGGTTAACCATGAAAGGATTAAGATGTACCACAACCAACTGCGAACACAATCATTCCTGCCACTGCGATGCAGGCGTCATCAATATCAGTAAGTCGGCGGTGTGCACCACTAAGCAAAAGCGCAATATGGGCACATTGGGACAAGCATTCGAGGCAGCATCCGACTTCGACAGACTTAACGACGACAATACCTTCGTACAGTGCGACAGCGTGGATTGCGTATATAACAAGCACAGACTGTGCTGCGCACAAGCTATCACGGTTAGCGACGGAAAAATCCGTACGAAGTGCTTCTCGAAGCGCACTGACTGAGCTCTGCGGCACCGCCGCAGTATACATAAAAAAATTGATTAAATCATAAATAAATCAGATAAATCTGCACATAACAGTATATGTAAGAGACAGATACATAACATACATAGCTACATACCGCTTATTGCGGTTATATATAAATCAGTCCGTATAAACAACGGACAATCGGAAAGGGACGTAACACGTCCCTTTAACAATTCACATCACCGTTTATAAAAATAAAAAAGACAGCAATATCTTAATACTACCAATTAAATATGCTCGCGCCATGACTAAGACTCTATATCGCCTCTTTCCAAAGCAGGCATTGACCTATTGATTCTGTAGTACTCTTGCTTGATAAAGTCGGAAAGCAGACTGTACCTACGCACGCAATAAGTATTCTTGACCATATTGCCTACAGTCTCCTTTGCTCCTACTATTACCGCCATATTTTTGGCTCTCGTAACAGCGGTATACAATAGATTGCGCGTCATCACCATATAATTGCCGCGCTGCAATGCAAGCGCGACGACAGGAAACTCGCAGCCCTGCGACTTGTGCACGCTGATTGCATATGCAGGACGTATCTGGTCCAATATACCTTGCGTATACTTCGCCCTCTTGCCGTCGTCAAACACTACGGTAACGGACGGCTCGGTAAGATTGACGTCTGTAATATATCCGATATCGCCGTTATAGACGCCGCTGCCCGCGCCTCCGTCGGCATCGAGCCACTCGAGCGAATAGTTATTGACGGTGTGTATTACCTTATCCCTCTGTCTGAGCACTATCGCGCCCACCTTAAGCTCGCGCTTATCCTTGGTCTTTGGATTAACGGCGTCTTGCAGAGCGGCGTTGAGATTTTCTACGCCCGCAATACCCTTCTTAATAGGACAGAGCACCTGTATCTGCATCGGGTCCAGTCCCGTATAGGCGGGCAATCTGCGAGTAACCATCTCTATTATATAATCGGTAATCTGCTGCGCTTCTTCCGCCTGTTGAAAGAAAAAGTCCTTGCTCTTATTGTCAAAAGTGGGCATAATACCGTTGTTGATAGCATGAGCGTTACTGATAATAAGGCTACCCTCTTCCTGTCTGTAAATCTGAGTAAGATAATACACGTTGACGGCTTTACTTGCTATTACGTCGGCAAGTACGTTGCCAGCCCCGACCGAAGGCAGTTGGTCCTTATCTCCCACCATAATGAGCGACGCCTTGGACTTAAGCGACGATAACAGCGCGCCAAAGACATACTCGTCGCACATACTCACCTCGTCCACTATAACAACGTCTGCATCTATCTTAAAGTTATCTCCGAAGCTGAACGAACCGCCCGAGCCAAAAGACAAGTCGAGCATCCTGTGGATAGTCTTGGCTTCTTTACCCGTAGCTTCGCTCAGCCTTTTTGACGCTCTGCCTGTAGGCGCGCAAAGCGCAAAAGTCTGCCCGCGCTGCTCCAATATAGAGATAATACACTTTATAATTGTGGTCTTGCCCGTACCGGGACCGCCCGTAACGACAGACATGCGATTGCTTAAACAGCCTTGTACAGCCGCCTTCTGTCCTTCGTGCAAAGTTATCTTGTTGATACGCTCGTATTCCGCTATATCGCAATCGACAGAATAATCGTCTATAATGGAATTGCTCAATCGCACTATCGAGGCTGCAATCTGCTTCTCTGTAAGATAATAGCTTGCGAGCATTACCGCGGTGTGCTCTGCTAAATTTACGGAGACGAGTTTTCCTGATACTTCCATCTCCTCAAGCACATCTGCAATAAGCTCCGACTCGTCCGCCCTGTTCAATTTAAGCAACGACGCAGTCTGAGCAATGAGCGAGCCCTTAGGCAAATATGTATGCCCGTTCTTATTAACGGCCTCTTTAAGCGTATGCGCAATAGCTGCCGTAATCCTAAACCTACTGTCGGGACGAACGCCCATGCCGGAGGCTATCTTATCCGCCGTCATAAAGCCTATTCCGTCAATATCTTCCACAAGTTTATACGGATTGGACTTGACGACGAGTACGGTATCGCCTTCGTATCTCTTATATATCTTAATCGCCATATTGAGGCTGATATCAAGCTCCTGCAAGAAGATGATTGCGTCTTGCATACCGCGCAGCATGTTGTAAGAGGTATTGATCTCCATCGCCTTTTTAAGCGAAATGCCCCTTACCTGCGCAAGCTGAGCGGGAGTATTTTCGATAATTTTGAGAGTGTCCTCGCCAAATACGTCTACTATGGCGTACGCAGTTACTTCTCCCACGCCCTTAAAAAGTCCGCCCGATAAATACCTTATTATACTTTCCTTGGATGTGGGCGGAGCTATCTTGATATCAGTAGCGGAAAATTGCTGTCCGAATTGAGGATTGATAGTATAACTGCCCTCTAATACGAGGTCCTGTCCCTCGGTAACGGGCGGAAATTTGCCGACCGCGGTGATTAGGCGTCCGTTACTGCTAAGCTCTACGACGCTGTAACCGTTGTCGGCATTGCGAAAAATTACGTTATATACGTTGCCTTTAAGCTCCAATTATTCCTCCGCGAGCGCGGCAAGGACGTCTGCCTTATCCGTACGCTCCCAGCTGAAGCCCTCCCTGCCGAAGTGTCCGTAATTACAGGTTGCGGCATAAATGGGATTGAGTAAGTCGAGCTGATCTGCTATTGCGGCAGGTCTCAAATCGAATACTTTTGCAATTATCTCGGACAGCTTACTATCGCTGACCTTACCTGTGCCGAAAGTATTGACAGCCACGCTTACGGGGTGAGCTACGCCAATGGCATAGGCAATCTGCACCTCGCATCTGCGCGCAAGCCTTGCCGCAACGACGTTCTTACACACGTAGCGAGCCATATAGCATGCGCTCCTGTCCACCTTGGTGGGATCTTTACCTGAGAAAGCTCCGCCGCCGTGCGGACAATATCCGCCGTATGTATCGGCGATTATCTTCCTGCCTGTAAGTCCGCTGTCGCCCGCGGGACCGCCTATGACGAACCTGCCCGTAGGATTGATAAATACCCTCATATCGCCCTTGTTGAGCTCGGCGGGTATCACCTTATCTATTACCTCGCGCCTAATATCCGCGCGAAGGGTATCCATATCGATATCGGCAGAGTGTTGCGACGATATCACTACGGTATGTACTTTCACAGGCTTATCATTATCATACTGCATAGTAACCTGCGCTTTGCCGTCGGGACGCAAGTAGGGCAAAATCCCCTCTTTGCGAACCTTGGAAAGACGCGCGGTGAGCCTATGCGATAGGGCGATTGCAAGTGGCATAAGCTCCTCGGTCTCATCGCACGCATAGCCGAACATCATACCTTGATCGCCCGCACCCACGATATCGTATTTATCTCCGCCGCTCTTAGCCTCGACAGACGCGTCCACTCCCATAGCAATGTCGGGAGACTGACGCTCTATATTGACTACGATATTGCATCCTGTCGCATCAAAGCCGAGGGACGCATCGTTATATCCCGTGTCTGCAATCGCCTTGCGAGCAACCGCGGCATAGTCTATATCCGCCCTCGAAGTTACCTCGCCGAGCAGATACATATTCTGCCCCTTGCAGCACGTCTCCACCGCAACGCGGCTGAGCCTGTCCTGCCTAAGCAACGCGTCGAGTATGCTATCCGATACCCTGTCGCATACCTTGTCGGGATGTCCTTCGGTAACGCTCTCGCTTGTAAAAAGCCTGTATTCTAACATCGTAGTTACCGCCTTATTACTCGGCGGCGGCTTCGTTGAGCTTGTCCACGAGGTCATCGACGTCAACGCCGTGCACCTGAGCGGCCTGCTCTATAGTTTCGCCGTGCGCAATAGCGCAACCTAAGCAATGCATTCCCATACCCAATAGCACGCGTGCAATCGCGTCCGTATTACCTTGCTGAACAGCTTCTCCGATAAGCATATCCTTGGTTATCTTCATATTATACCTCCGTAGGCGTTGAACAAAATTCATGCTTCTCGCCGTTAAATTATTATATATTACTTATTCTCATTTTGCAATGTTATATATCATTGTGGCAATAAAAATTTATTGCGATTACTCATAGCATGACCTATCACGCGTCAATCGCCGACGCGCATTGATTATCCACATCGTCAGAATATGCCTAACATAAGACAAGCAAGCACGGCAACAACGGCTACTCCAAGTAAAGCCGCGATAAATACGCGCAAACCCGAGACGGGGAATTTACCCTTAACTCTTCCGTTGCGCCCGTTGACGGCGAAGCCGTAAATCTTATCTTTATACTTATAAGACGCCGTCCACAGCGGCACGAGCACATACTTGTACGACTTGCCGGTAAAGCTCCTTGATATGTCGAGATAATCGTAGCAGTCGTACGTATACCTTGAAAGTATAGCTGCACGAGCGTTCTTATCCATCATTTCTTTAGCCTCCCTCCAGCTGCCGTCCAAGCTCTCTGTATAGCGCTCGGAAGCAAATCCTGCAAGATAAGCGTCGTCATACTCCACGGCGCGCGAGACGTCATAGCCGCCCAAATTATTCATATCGCTTTGATTGAGATAGCTGCTCGCCTCGATATGTACGTCGTTGTAATCCGTATTGAAATCGCCCGATATATAGAACCATCTCGTACGCACCACGGTACGCCTGTTTTTACCCGAGCCTACGGTAACCACATAATGCTTGCCGAGTCGTCCCTCATAAGTGGCGGCGTAATGCGCGCCGAATGTAAAGGTAGGCAGATAAATGCCGGCAAGCTCGCCGTGCTTTGCCTCTTTCTTGACCTTGCGGGGAGCGAATATCTTATTCCTCAGCCACTTGATAAAACTATCTTGCGCTTGCTTTGCGCCTACTCTGAAAGGCAATATACCGCTCGGCTTAAGCCCGGGGACCTCGTCGATATCAACCACTTCCGTCGCGCCGCAAAAAGGACAGATAACCGAGGTATGATAATCCTTAAGCACCGACGTCGCGCCACAACTGCCGCACTTGATAGATTTTACTCCTCCCCATGCGATAAAGCCCTTTTCCGTATCCTCGTCGTATACTCTCGGAGCAACGGGTAATGCTTTGGGCATAGCGCGATTGGAGCCGCAATGCTCGCATACGAGCTTATTTACGCATGGATCATAGCGCAGTATACTGCCGCAAGACGTGCAATGCAGACTTTCGCTATCGACCTGCTCTGCCGATTTTGCCCTTTCGGATATAGTCTTGCTTCTTGCAATCCTGCCGCTTTCTTTAATAGTAAAAGGTCTGTTAAGGTCCATACCCCTTTTTATTCCGTCTTATTGCCGCACTCGGGGCAGAACTTAGCACCCGACGAGATATCCGCGCCGCACTTTGCGCACTTCATCTTAGTAGACGCGCCGCACTCGGGACAGAACTTAGCGCCGTCGGAAAGAGCCGCGCCGCACTTTGCACACTTAGCGCCCTCGCTCTTTAACGCCTTGCCGCACTCGGGACAAAACTTAACGCCTGCGGGAGCCGTCTTATGACAATTAGGACACTTGACTACGCTCTCCTCGACAGGTGAGTTCATATTTCTGAGATTGCTGCCGAATATGGAGCCCATGCCTATGCCCGCGCCCAGTCCTACGCCTGCGCCTGCAATCCCCGAGGGATTTTTAGCGGCGTCGCGCATCGCGCCCAAAGTCTCCATACGGGTATAGCCTTCCATCTTATCGGACATGATACCCACGTTGGTACGCTTGTCAAGCATCTTTTCGCTCTCTTCGGTAAGCGAAATATTTTCGATAAACAGCGACTTAATTTCTATGCCTAAATTATCAAAGTGCACCTTAGCCTTTTCCAAAGCAGCGGCGGACAAGTCGTCGTAATGCATAGAAAGGTCGAGCGCGGGTATGTTGGACTCCGCAACTACCGTGCTGAGCACGCTCATGACTATGCGCTTAAAGTAGTCGTCCACGCCCTTGACAGTAAGCTGCGCCATTGAGCCGAACAGCTCTTTCATGGCGTCGGTGGGCTTAGATACGGCGAACGAGTATATTCCGAACGCCCTGAACCTCACCATACCGAAGTCCTGATCGCGCATCATTACGGGATTGGCAGTGCCCCACTTGTTGTTGATGAACTGCTTAGTCGAAATAAAATATATATCGCCCGTATAGGGACTTTCAAAAGCAAATTTCCAGTTATACAGCCTTGTAAGCACGGGGATATTCTTGATATCTTTGAGTTCGTAAGTCCCGGGCTCGAACACGTCGGCGAGCTTGCCTTCTTGTATAAACATGGCGCGCTGTCCCTCTCTGACTACCAATCGGGACTTGCGCATAATCTCTTCTTTATGCTTAAGCGGATATTTCCATACGATAATATTGGGATTGTCGTTCTCCCACTGAATTACCTTCCTGAACTGTTCTCTCAAAAAGCCCATTTTATCACCTCCGAATTAATTATATTATATATTATAAGATATTATAAGTCAATAACGGTTGATACGGCGAGACTGCCTATATAGACGCTGCTTAAGACAGCGCTTTGCAATCAATAAATAATCTCCCAATATAATAAACCGCCCCGACATAAGTAGCGGGGCGGCAATTCACACATCGGAGGCTTGCGCCCGTGGGAGTATGTGCAAATTACTATGAAGCGTGTTGATTTACCTCTGCGCTTATATTTTTATCCAAGCGCAAAATCTTGTCTTGACAGTTAGCCCTATTATCAGAGGCGATTATCAATGCTGTCCGTTGTCCTTATCGATATCGTTGTAATCGATGCCGCGCACGCGTAGCTTCTCGATAGCGGCTTCAACAAACTTACTGCGCGAGTTGTCTTTCTTGAGATATACGCCGAAGAGTATCACTATCGCAAATATTATAACCGCTATTGCCGCCAGCACGCCGAGGAACATATATAGCAGCTTTCTGTACCACTCGTTTTGCTCGCGCAACATCTTCTCTATCTCGGCTCCGTCTATCAAGCCGCCGCTGTTTTCTCCCGAGTAGTCAAACTCGTGCGACGTGCTCACCGTAGCGTCGGGCAATACGTTACCGCTCGCGTCTACAAACTCGAAGTTGCCCGCATACTCGTCCTTGAGCGTTGCCTTTACGTTATACTTTTTGCCAGCTACCATTTCGGACGCGGATACCGTGTTTCCGTCCTCGTCGGTATAGGTGTAGTTGAATGCGCTGTTGTCGAGACAGCCCGCGAGCTCATCGGGGATATCTATGGTAGGAAGGCTTCCGCCGCTGCTCCACTCGGAAGGCAACTGTGCCTTAGCTATAGTCAGCGTAAGTTCTACGTCATCAGCAGAGGTCGTGCCGTCTCCGTTGTCCCAGCAGTACAGACCGCTTGTAAAGCGTATCTTTATCTTATACTCGCCTGCATTGGTTGCGCCTGTAACATCGCTTACTATCTCCATATAATCCGAGTTAAAACCGTCAAGACCAAACAGCTCCTTAAGAGTAGCCTCGTTGAAGGTGCGCTCCGTGCCGTCGTAGTATACTGTCTTACTGCTATCTATAGTAGGTATTGCTACGGGTGTCTTATCCACACCGGAAGGCAGGGGCATCATAAATCTATACTGCGTCTCGCCGTCTACTTCCGCATTGCCGTCGTACTTAGTCTTTACGTATACTTCGCGGTAGTAGTAGCTGCCATACTCCATATCGCTTGTGGTAAGTATGTTGCCCTCGTCGTCTACGTAGCGGTAGTCGTAATAGGAAGGCAGAGTACCTATAACTTGCGAATACTCGTCATTATCCGTCCAGCCCTCTACAGTATACTTGTACTTAGCTACGCTCACGGGGATATCCTGCTGAGGTCTGCTGCGGAATAATAAGTTATTTCCGCCGTTGATTAGTGAGAAGTTAACCTTGTACTCGCCTGCGCTGTAGCCCTTATATGCCTTGCCGTCTATATCCGCAAAGTCGTCGCCCGTCAAGCCTGCGTATGCTTCGCCGTTCAATGTAATAGTAATGTTGACGTATTCCTGCCAATCTGAGGGCAAGCCGAACATTGCCGCAAAGTCGTGGACTTCGTCGTCGAACGCGCTCCAACTGCCGTTGTATACGGGAGTGTCTATCGTACGCGCAGATATTACCCAATCGAAGTTGGTCTCAAGTCCGCTGGGCATTACGTACTGCTCGT
>CAMWNK010000045.1 GCA_947175555.1 uncultured Clostridia bacterium
CCCCCACTCATCCTTTTTTTTTTTTTTCGGCCATAAAGGATATTAACAACTCTATTTTCGTCGGGATCTTAATATGTGTATAAGAGAAACGATAACAAGCGTCAATATAGAAATTACGGTAAACTTTTTCATATTAACTCCTATCTGATATTATCTACAGTAAACTTATTATGCGGATAAAAAAATTAATTATGTAAATGGCGCGCCAAGCTATGCGCAACGTATATAATATGATATAATAAAAATACAGGAGGCGGATATGATAAAACACGTGCTTGCAATAAAAGTAAAAGACGGAGAATCAATCGATGAAATGCGCGATGTGCTTATGTCCATGAAAGGCAATGTACCTACCGTAAAAGACATAAGCGTAGGCATAGATTTTCTGCACTCGGAACGCTCTTACGACATACTGATGGAAGTTACGCTGGAGAATAAAGAGTCCTTGGACGTATATCAAGCGGACGAATATCATTGCAACGTAGTCAAGCCTTACGTACAGTCTCACCGCAGCGCGGTCGTAGCTGTGGATTACGAAATATAATAATAAATTGCGATAAGCTACAATAGATACGCCGCTCTGCAATGGGCGGCTAATTTATTGCCGACAAGCGAGAAAAAATGCTTTTCGATATAGTCTGCTATGATTATTATCAATGCGGCATATAGCATATTTCGCGCTTGCGTCTGCCCTGCGGCAAGCAATTATTGCCCCGACTTGACAAAAAATTGCCGTAAGAGAAAAAGAAATCTCATAATTAGACAGTCAGCTAAATATATAATAGTATCACTACGCTGACATAGAGGAGTTATGTTGAACATCGAAAACGCCGAAATCTTCAATTATCTGTTAAGACTCGGGTTCAGACCGAGTAACAGCGGTTTCGGATACCTGCTCGAACTGATTAAAATGTGTATTGAGGGCAAAGAAATTACGCCGCTCAATCAATACGGCTACGTAAAACTAAGCAGCCGTCATAAAAAATCGGTGGCGACTATCGATAAAAGCATACAAAACTCAATCTCTGCTGCCTGGATGCGGGGTGATATAGAATATCTTTATAATCAGTTCGGCAACACGGTCAGCAGCGAGAAAGGTAAACCGGGGAACTTGCAGTTTGTATTGCAAGCCTCGGAAAATATCCGTCTCAGCTACGTAGGCGAAGCCGACAAGGCGGAGTATGAAATTATCCAAATGTAGATGCCGTTACGCTTTAACCACTCTTAAATTATTTATCCGCGACAATATTACGTGCATAGCGATATCGCTGATTTGCGTAATTGCGGGAATAATAATAGGCGTATTTACAGCAAGGAGCTTTGGCGAAGATTATACCAAGCTCAACTTTATTATCTCTTTACAAGCGGGAGAATACTCTTACCTCAAGACGTGGATACTATACGCATTGATTGCAACGGCTGCGTATGCCCTGCTGATACTGTGCGGGCTCAATCGCTGGCTAAACTTGCTCGCCTTTGCCGCATTCGTATATTTAGGCTACCGCTGCGGCATAGGTATGGTGGGATGCTTCAATCAAGGCGCGGTGTCGGGTATAATATGTATAATGCTGTTTTATCTGCCAATATTCTTGACGCTTGCGATAGGACTGACTTACGCGCTGTGCGTCATTAATTGCGCCCGCTGCGGCTCAAAAGGAATATTCTCATCCCAAAACATCATTAAAGCCACTATCGCAAGAATAGTGCCTGCATACATAATCACAATGTGCGTAATATTCACGTGTACGGTGATAATACCCTTCCTATATAAAATAATATTTATGTAACAATATAGTATAACGTGGCAACGGGGCTCAGGCTTTTAATTATACATGCAAAGCGTAATTGAGACAAACAAAAAAGCGGCGGGAAAATACCTGCCGCTTAATTGCAATATCGAAAGATAATTTACTTAGCGTACTCCACGCTTCTAAGCTCTCTGATTACGTTGACCTTAATCTGTCCGGGGTAATCGAGCTCTGCCTCGAGCTTACGGGCTATCTCTTTAGCCATAAACATCGTAGCGGAATCGTCGACCTCCTCCGGCTTGACTATTACTCTGATCTCTCTGCCCGCCTGTATAGCGTATGATTGCTCCACGCCTGCAAACGAGTTGGCAACGTCTTCGATTTTCTCCAGACGGCGCACATAGTTCTCTACCGACTCGCGTCTCGCGCCGGGGCGAGCTCCCGATATAGCGTCCGCAGACTGTACAATGACCGCCTCAAGCGTCCTTGCCTCTACGTCGCCGTGGTGAGCCTCGATAGCGTGTATGACGGCGGGGTTCTCCCTAAACTTCTTACAAAGCTCTACGCCTATAGATACGTGGGTGCCCTCTACCTCGTGGTCGATTGCCTTGCCTATATCGTGCAATAAGCCCGCTCTGCGACACAGCTTAACGTCTGCGCCCAGCTCGGACGCCATGGCGCCCGCCAGATAGCTGACCTCAAGCGAGTGCTTGAGCACATTCTGACCGTAGCTTGTACGGAACTTAAGTCTGCCCAGCAGCTTGATAATCTCGCTGTGCAAGCCGAGTACGTTGGCGTCGAATGCCGCGTCCTCACCCGCCTGCTTCATCTGAGCGTCAAGCTCGCGCTTGACCTTATCCACAGTCTCTTCTATCCTTGCCGGATGAATACGTCCGTCTGATACCAATCTCTCAATCGCCAGCTTAGCAATCTCTCGCCTTACCGGATCGAACGCCGATACCGTAACCACATCGGGGGTATCGTCTATAATCAAATCGACGCCCGTGCTGTTCTCGATAGCGCGGATATTGCGTCCCACTCTGCCTATAAGTCTGCCCTTCATGTCATCGCCGGGGAGCGTAACCGTGGATACGGATATCTCCGACGCGTGATCTGCCGCGCACCTTTGTACAGCAAGAGCGATTATATTCTTAGCCTTTTTATCTGCCTCGTCCTTAGCTGCCTGCTCTATCTCTTTAGCCTTAACGGCAGCGTCCTTCCTCACCTCGTCAAGCAGCTGCTCCATGAGTATCTGCTTAGCCTCTTCCGCAGTCATACCCGATACGCGCTGCAACTCCGCGCTCATCTTTTCGTGAGCTTGCGCGAGCTCTTCTTGCAATACGGTAAGTCCGCGTTGTTTTGCCTCGAGTTCGCTCTTCTGCTCGTCGATGGCTATGCTCTTCTTGTCGAGTATCAGCTCTCTGTTTGCAATCTGATCTTCTCTTAGCGACAGACGGTGCTCTGCGCGTTGCTGCTCCGCACGGCTGTCCTTTCTCTCTCTCTCGATTTCGGAACGCATTCTCTGACGTTCCTCGCTGATTTCTAACCTTGATTCCTTGAGATATGCATCCGCCTGACTTCTGGCGTCGCTGCGCATTCTTTCGCACTCGTCCTGTACCGAGCCCAACTTACCGCGTGTCAACTTGTTAATAACGAGCCAGCCTATGAGCCCGCCTAACGCAAAAGCCACTACTATACCTACGGATAAACCGATAGTAAGTCCCGCATTCCCAAGGAGAAGGCTAATTGTTGTTAACATCTTGCCTAATCCTCCTGTTAGCTATTTAATTGTTAAGTTGCATTGCCCGTATGTATTGGGCAAACATATTTAATATTATATATTAATGCAATGTCAAAGTCAATGAATACCCGTAACTATTCAGCCCTCAAGCGAAACCTTGTCGGATGCGTCTGCACCTGCCAAAGCCTCGTGAATCTTATCTGTAATCTCTTGAGCAACCTGAGGATTGTCGTCGAGGTATTGGATGGTCTTGTCTCTGCCCTGACCTATCTTGTCGTCGTTATAGCTAAACCAAGAGCCGCTCTTTTTAAGAATATTATACTCAAGCGCCATATCCACGATACAACCGTTGCGCGAAATACCCTTGCCGAACATTATATCGAACTCCGCTGTCTTGAAGGGAGGCGCAAGTTTATTTTTAACAACCTTAGCGACAACGTGATTGCCCACCATTTCCGTGCCGTTCTTGATGCCGTCCTTTTTACGCACGTCAAGCCTTACGCTGGCATAGAACTTGAGCGCCTTGCCGCCGGGGGTAACCTCGGGATTGCCGAACATGATGCCCACCTTTTCCCTCAACTGGTTGATGAATATTACGCACGTCTTGGCCTTATTGACCACGCTCGTAAGTCTGCGCAACGCCGACGACATGAGCCTTGCCTGCGCGCCTATCGTAGCCTGTCCTACCTCGCCGTCTATCTCCACCTTAGGCGTGAGAGCCGCAACCGAGTCGATGACTATGATGTCGACGGAATTGGAGCGCACGAGCGTGTCTGCGATGTCGAGCGCCTGCTCTCCGTTATCGGGCTGGGATACGTAAAGCTCTTTGATATTGACGCCGAGCTTCTCGGCGTAGACGGGATCGAGCGCGTGCTCCGCATCGATGAACGCCGCCGTGCCGCCCGCGCGCTGACATGCGGCTACCGTATGTAGCGCAACCGTCGTCTTACCAGACGACTCGGGTCCGTAAATCTCGATTATTCTGCCGCGGGGGAATCCGCCTATACCCAAAGCGATGTCTATAGGCAGACAGTCGCTGGAGATGACGTCTATAGGGACGACGGGCGAATCGCCCAGCTTCATAATAGAGCCCTTGCCGTGCGTCTTTTCTATCTTGGCAATAGCCTCGTCGATGAGCTCCTCTCTCGTCTTGGATCTGCCGACCTTGTTATCTTCCTTAGCCATATTATTATAACTCCTTGTCTTTATCTAAATATTTAAGCGCGTAGAACTGAGCCGCATTGGCAACCGTCCTGCGAATATTATTCCTATCTCCGTCCAGTGTGAGACGGTATATCTTCATATATCCCTCGCGCGATGCCACCGCAATGTACGCCTCGCCCACGGGAGTGCCCCTCTCGTCGCTGTCGGGACCTGCGCAACCCGTAGTTGCGATAGCGACGGTAATGTCCCTATTGGCGAGCACGCCTTGCGCCATCTCCTCGGCAACCTGTCTCGACACCGCGCCGTATTGCTCGATAGACGACGACTTGACGTGCAGACGCCTTACCTTGGCAGAGTTGGTATAGGTAACGACGCCCTCGCTCAAGACCGCGCTCGCGCCTGATATACTCACGATATCGGAGCAAATCATGCCGCCCGTAAGCGACTCCGCCACGCCCAAAGTCTCGCCTTTAGCCTTAAGAGCCTCTACAAAACACTCTGTGATAGTAGTGTCGTAATCGGCATAGACGCAATCTTTAAGCCCTGCCGTAACGCGATTGACAACGCTCTGAAAATCAACCTCGCTCGCATCCTTATTGACGATAAGCAAGGAGCCGTCGAGACAGTCTTCGCAAAACTCTGCCTCTACGCCTTTCACGCAGCCTTCGATGTATCCGCTCACGTCGGAATGAGTTACGCCAAACGTCTTGATTACGCAGTAATTCCTGTATTCCTCCATCTTATTCCTCCTTACCGTCAGGCGCGCTGACGAAAACGCCCCTGTTCTTATAAAGATATAACGCGCCCGACCACACGGTCAAGAGCGTAGCAACTATCAACTCTACAAATCCAAGCCACGCTATCACGTAATGCAATGGCGAAAAAAGCAGCGTCGTAAGCGCGCTGAGAGTAACAACGGTCTTGACCTTGCCGCTCTTATCCGCCGCAATCACAAACGACTTGAGCGCGGCGAGCTGGCGCAATAGACCTATAATAAACTCTCTCGCTATTATAATTATCGCGCATATCATTGCGACATAGGGCACGATAAAATCGGTATATCTGCCGTAAATTACGAAGAATAATCCCGCAATTACGAGTATCTTGTCCGCAATAGGATCAAGAAACTTGCCCATATCGGTAACCAAATTATACTTACGCGCTATATATCCGTCCAAAAAATCGGTGAATCCCGCCACCGTGAAAATAGAAGCCGTAATAGCGCATACCCAAAAAGCCAAGTCCTGCAAGCAAAACGACACTATCATAAGCGGAATTAATGCAAGCCTTGCCACCGTAATCTTGGTAGGTAAATTCATAACGCTTCTCCTATCAGGTCATCTCCGAGAGTATCGGTAATGACTACCTTGTATATGTTGCCTACGTCCACGGGTTTATCCGCCGTGAAATAGGTTACTCCGTCCACATCGGGCGTCTGCAAGCGCGTCCTGCCGACAAATGCCTGCGCATCGTAGTCGATGCCCTCGTATATCACGTCAAACGTCTTGCCTATCAGCTCGCGCTTGATATCCGAAGATATCGCTTCCTGCGCGGCGTACGCCCTCTTGAGCCTGTCGCTCTTGACCTCTTCGGGCAACTGGGAGTCAAGTCTTGCCGCCGCGGTGCCTTCCTCGCACGAGAAAGCAAAAAAGCCGCACGCATCCAGCTTAGCCTCGGCAAGAAAGTCGATAAGGGCGTTAAACTGCTCTTCGCTCTCCCCGGGGAAGCCCACGATAAAGGTAGAGCGCACCGTAATGCCTGCCGAGTGCAGCTTGGAGATAAGCTCGCGTATCTGCGCGCTGCTTACTCTGCGTCCCATACGCCTGAGCACCGCGTCGTCTATGTGCTGAAGGGGCACGTCGACGTACTTGCATATCTTATCGTTGCGAGATATGTACTCTATCAACTCGTCGGTGAGTTGCTCGGGATAAAGATACAGCAATCTTATCCAATCCACATCGAGCGCGCTCAACCTATCGAGCAAATCGATAAGCGCGACGCGTCCGTACAAGTCAGTGCCGTAGCGCGTGATATCCTGCGCTACGATTATCAGCTCTCTCACTCCGTTGTCTCTTACAATCGCCTCAGCCTCGTCAACAAGCTCGTCAATACTCCTTGAAGTATACTTGCCGCGTATAGACGGTATTGCGCAATATGTACACTTGTTGTCGCACCCCTCGGCAATCTTGAGATAAGCGTAATGGCAAGGAGTGGTGAGCACTCTGCCGTCAGGCTTGTGTCTGCTGTCCTTATCGTTGGTCAGCACCACTCTGCCGCTACCGCGCTTAAGTCTCTCGTCTATTGCCGCAGGCAGGAGATGATAACAGTCCGTACCCGCGATGATGTCCACCTCGGGCAATCCCTCTGCAAGCGAGTCGGAATACCTCTGCGACAGGCAGCCCGTAACCACGAGCAACTTGCACTTATCGCTCTTGTACTCAGCCATCTCCAGTATCGTATCGATACTCTCCTGCTTGGCGCTGTCTATAAAGCCGCAGGTATTGACGACTATTACGTCCGCATCGGCGGGCTCGGGAGTGATGTCGTAGCCGTATTGCTTGAGATAAGACAGCATACGCTCTGCGTCGACTCTGTTCTTATCGCAGCCCAATGATACTACGCCGACGCTGTTACTCATCGTCGCCACCGCCGCCGTACATCTCGTCAAACTGCTCTTGCGTCATCAATACGCCCCTGTTCTTGCCCGCAACCTGATGCTCGATATATCCCAGCTCTTCCATTCTGTCTACGAGCTTAGCCGCGCGGGGAAAGCCCAGTCCGAAGCGCCTCTGCAACTTGGATATAGAGACATTGCCCGTCTGTATGAAATACTCGAGAGCGGACTTAAAGTAAGGATCCTCCATGAGGATGCCGTCCTCGCCGCCGCTGCCCATACTGCCCGATACGGCAGGCTTTTCTTCCTCGATAGTTGTGATAAACGACTCGATAGCGGGATCGAAATACGCCTCGTTATGCTGCTTGACATAGTCGCATACGGCATAAATCTCCTTGCTCACAATCAGCGCGCCCTGCACTCTCATGAGGTCGGGCATACTGCCTTCCTTGTAAAGCAGGTCGCCGTAACGCAGCAGCTTCTCCGCGCCTACGGTATCGAGTATGGTCTTAGAATCCACGTACGAGGTTACCGCAAATGCAACGCGCGTAGGCAAGTTGGCTTTGATAGTACCGGTGATGACGTCTACCGAAGGTCTCTGCGTAGCAAGTATGATATGAATACCCGCGGCGCGCGCCTTCTGCGCCAATCTCTTTATCAAGACCTCGAACTCCTTGGAAATGGAAGAGGTCATTATATCGCCCACCTCGTCGACTATGAGCACGAGCTTGGGCAGCCTTTCCTGTCCCGACGCATTGTACTCGGTAAGGTTGCTGACTCTGTTCTTGCTGAACAACGTATAGCGGTACTCCATCTCGTTGACGAGCCAGTTGAGCGCGTTGAGCACCATCTTCTCGTCCGATATGGCATAAGGCAACAGCAAGTGAGGTAATCCCTCGTAAGGCTTAAACTCGACGACCTTGGGATCGATAAGCAAGAACCTGACTTCCTGCGGCGAATACTTGTACAGCATACTGCACAGCAGACAGTTGAGGAATACGCTCTTACCTGCGCCCGACGCACCCGCTACGAGAGCGTGAGGGAAATCGGCTATATTGCATACGTAATTTACGTTGTCGATATCCTTACCCATGGCAAAGAATATGCCGCTGTCCTTATTTGACTTCGCAAACTCCATGGAGTTGATAATCGTCTTGAGACCTACCGCGCCCTTCTCCTTATTGGGCACCTCTATACCGACAAGGTTTTTACCTCGTATAGGAGCCTCGATACGGATGCTGTTGACCATAAGGCACGCCTTGATATCTTCTTCCAGCCTCGGAATAGCGGTAACGGATACCGAGCGGGGCATCTGCAGCTCCAGTCTGGAGAACCTCGGACCTTTAACAATATTGACCACCTTGGCAGGGACCTTAAAGTCCACAAGCATTGCCTCGAGGTCGGTTATCATAGAGTTGAAGTCTGTATTGTCCTTCACGCTCTCTTGATAATCGTTGAGCAGCTCCAGCTTGGGCGGAGCGTACGATTTCTTATACTTATGCGGCACCAGTACGGGCATTCCGTTAAACTTGCCCTCTCCGCTCGGCTCTTCCTTGGGAGCTTCCGCTTTGGGAGCGGGAGCAGCGGGCGCGACAGGCTTGACGGGCTCTATCGGCTTAGGCTGCTCTACGGGTTTAACAGGCTCTATTGCTTTAGCAGGTTCTACAGGCTTTATAGGAGCAGCGGGCGCGACGTCGGTCTTGTCGGATACGGACTTGACCTCATCTATCTTAGACGTCTCGCTCTTGCCGCCCATAAGGCTTGAGAAATCGTCGAAAACTCTATCGCTGTGCTCGCTCTTATCCTCTACCTCGCTCTTGCTCAAATTGGCTACCCAACTCTTCTTGGCATCGTCGATAAAGGCGTCCACATCGCTCTCCAAGTTATCGGGCGGCATAAACATGGCGCTATCATCGATAATTTTGGGGAGATTGGCAAGTTGCTCGGGAGTAAGCGATGTGCGCTCGGAAGATATATCCTCGGGGGAAGGCTCTCTCACTGCGGGAGTAACTTCCTCGGTGTAATCTTCTTCCTGCAACTGAAGTTTCTTTACGTTTTCGTCTATCTGATGCTTACGCGTGCCGTTGAAATACAACTCGAGGCTATCGTCGGCCACGGTATCGTCGCTGCTCACCCTGCCTCTGCCGACAAAGTCTGCAAAGCCGTCGCCGTACAGTATCTGAGACGCGCTGTCGCGATTGAGCGCAGGTCTGTCGTCCTCTTGCTTGCGATAGCCGCCCTCGCCGTTAAAGAGTATATCTCTTGCATAATCTCTGTCGGTGGTATACTTACTGTCGGAGGACTTGTCCAGCTTCTTATACATACCCACGACATTATCGCTGTTATCGGGATAGATAGGCTCGTCGGGAGCGATAACGTCGCGCTCCTCTTCCTCCAGCTTATCGATAGGGGTAACCTTGAGAGGTCTGTTGAAGAACGAGGACTTGAACTCGTCTTTATACGCCTTGCCCTCTTTATTGCCGTTATACATGCCCTTGCCTATGCTGCGCAGTCCGCGCTGCCTTTCGAGGGTAATCATATTCTCGCCCTTATCGATATCGGGGACACCCGAGCGGGGATGAGTGTAATAGGTCTCCTCGCCTGCTATCTTACCCAGCTTGCTCCTCTTGCGCCATGCGAAGATACCGTCGAGGTTGAGCATACCCACTACGATAAGCGCGACCAGTCCGCCTACTACAAGACCGAGCACGACCATTGCAAGGACGTATATGACCTTATTGGCAACAAGCGGATACATGAGCAGCGACATGAGCGCGCCGCCCGCGGTATTTGCGCCGTTGTAGCAGCCCTTGATGTACTCGCCCCAAGAGGTCGCGTACTGTCTGGACGTGGCAAGGTGGCACATCAATACTATTACAAGCAACGTGATAACGTATAGAGCGATAGTCCCGCCGGATACTTTACGGCGGACCTTAAAAAGTTTAAGCAATCCAATGAGCATCAAGCCTACGACGTAGCCGTAGGTGGCAAAGCCGAATATGCCGAGAAAGAATTTATCGGTAACCGCCTTACCCGCTCTGCCGAACGCGCCGAAAACTATCAGAGCGCACAGCACGGATATGCCGAGATATACGAGCGCGGAAAATAACGACGAGCTGGGGGCTATCTCGCCCTGCTTGTCCTTATCTGCGTTATCATTCCTCTTTGACATCTGCAATTCTCCTTATAACTATCAACAAAGAGTATACCATATAACGGCAAAAATTACAATAACTGAACTGTAAAAACTATAACTTAACGCGCGCGCACGCGAAAACGAAATTGCCTTGCTTATATGACCTCACGCCGCAAATACGCGCAAAAAAATCACGCGTTGCGGACAGCGGAATAAATATCTCCCTTGCACTTCTTGCCCACGTACGTTACGCTCACCTTGTCAAAATCGAACATCATATCGCAAACGTAGCGTATATCGTCCAACGTAATGGCGTCTATACGCGCGATTTCCGCGTCGATATCGAGCAGATTGCCCGTAAACAAAGCGTACTTGGACAGCTGTCTCATCATACCCGACGTGCTCTCTTGCGACATGACGTATGCAGACTTAATCTGCTGCTTACCCCGAGTCAGCTCTTCCGCGGTAATGCCGCCTATCTTGATATCCTTGATTACCTTAGCTATCTTATCCGCCGCCGATACGCTCATTGAGGGATTGACGCCCGCATAGATGCACATGCAGCCGTTGTTGATATATGTGGACGGCGAAGAAAAGACGGTATACGCCAGTCCGTTGCGCTCGCGCACTTCTTGAAAAAGTCTGCTCGACATACTGCCCCCGAGCACTGCGTTGAACGCCGTAAGCGCCATATCCTTGCTGTGAGAATATGGAATCGATGGAAAGCCTATCGCAAGATGCGCCTGCTCCAGGTCCTTATCAACGCTCATGAAGCCGCCCCTGCTCTCATGCGGTACGTCCTGCCAATTCCTCTTAAGGCGCGGCAGTCTGCCGACAAAATACTTTTCGGTAAGCGCGCGCGCATCTTCGAAACTTATGTTGCCCGTAAGGCAAACGACGGTATCCGTCGCGCTGTAATTATCCGCGATGTAGCGTCTGAGGTCGTCGCCCTTGAACGCGGCAACGTTCTTTCTCGGTCCGAGTATGGGCATACCCAAAGCGTTGTCGCCGAAGTATACCTGCGAGAGAATGTCTATGCACAAATCCGCGCCGTCGTCCTCGCTGATGGAAATCTCCTCGTCTATTACCTTGCGCTCCTTATCAAGCTCCTCCTCGTCGAAAGCGGAATTAAACAGCATATCCGACAGTACGTCCGCGCATATCCCGACGTGCTCGCTGAGCGCGACGGCATAGTAACAGGTGGTCTGCTTGGAGGTATAAGCGTTGCTCTGCGCGCCTATATTGTCAAACTCTTCCGATATCTCGAGCGCGCTGCGGCGGGACGTGCCCTTGAACATCATATGCTCAATGCAGTGCGAGATACCGTTGTTGCCGTTGCTCTCGTTGCCGCTGCCAACGCCTGTAAGTATGCCTATGGCAACCGAGCGCACGCCTGAGACGGCGCAATGTATCAGTCTCAATCCGTCGGGAAAAACGTAAATGCTTTTATTCATAATATCCATTATATGTTATTATTGTAAAATTGTAAAGAAGTTAAACTTGCTCCCGCCTAGCAAGCCAAGCGCACAAATAAATATCGCGGACGCATAATCACATACGCGTCCGCGAAAAAAGTCTTGTTATATACTATCTTATTATTCCGACCTAAGCGCGGTTACGGGATCTTTCTTTGCCGCCATGCGCGCAGGGATATAACCCGACAAAAGCGTCAGACCTACGCTGATACATATCAGCACGAGCAGCTCCCACCATACCAGCTTAAACAATCCGCCTATGCCAAGCAGCGCCTTGAATATCGCGTTGAGCGGCAGGGACAGTATGCAAGTAACTATCACGCCTATCAAGCCCGAAATCAAGCCTATCATGAAGGTCTCTGCGTTGAATACCCTGCTGATATCCTTCTTCCTTGCGCCTATACTGCGGAGTATACCTATCTCCTTTGTGCGCTCAAGCACGGAAATATACGTGATGATGCCTATCATTATCGACGATACTATCAGCGATATGGATGAAAATCCTATCAATACGTACGTTACCGTACTGCTGAGACTGTCTATGAATCCCATCATCATCCCAAGCGTATCGGTGGTGGTTATCTTAGCGTCGGGATGCTTGCTGTTGTAGTCGTTGATCATTGCCTCGATAGCATCCTTGGACTCGAAAGAGTTGGCGTACAGATATATGCCGCTGGGATTGTCCAAGTTGGCAAGTCCCAAGGTCTCGAGCACCTTCTGCCTGCTATCCTCGATATCTTCAGGCGTCGCGCCCGTAAGAGGTTTTCCTGTGGTCAAATCGTAGTTAGAGAGCATCTGAGCCTTGACTATGTCGCTGTCCTCCGCCCTTCTTATCAGCTCTTCCTTGAGCTTAGGGCTGTAACCGGCAAGACCTGACAGTACGCCGTTCTCTACGCCCTCTTTAGGTCTGACGATACCTACGACCTTGAGCTCTATGCTGTTGTCCTCGACATACTTCTTATCGTTCTTGAAGTCGGTATACTCCTTCTTGAGCCATCTGTTGCCCGACTCGTAATAATAGTCGTAGCCGCCCATTACGCGATACGTCATGCTGAGTATATCGTCGAATGAGAAAGACAAGTCCGCCGCATCGAAATTGCTGCCGCCCAGACCTAAAAGGTCGTCCATTTCTTCGGGACTGAGCAGACCTAAAG
>CAMWNK010000046.1 GCA_947175555.1 uncultured Clostridia bacterium
GACCTCAGCAGGATATACCCGTAAGCGTAGCTAAGTACAAGTACACTGTAGAGGGCTGGACGGACAATGACGAGTATTCGCAAGTTATTGGCATGTTGCCTTCCTATTACGACTACCGCTACGTAGACGACGAGGGTAATATACTTACCACAAGCGATATGATGGCAGGCAGCTACTACTACCGCGAAGTGTACGTTAAGGATAGATACGAGGGCAATGCGGAAGTAGACGGAGAGACACAGTACAGATTTATGATGCCCCTGCCTACGGGTGTAGATAAGACGCCTGTTGCTAAGCCTACAATAGATAGCAGTAAGGTAGTGTACTACAATGGCACGGAGCGCACCTTCAACGCAGACACTCTTAAGGAGCTGTTCGGTCTTGACGGTTTTAACTCGGATTATATGGAGATAGTAAGCGAGGTGTCGGGCGCGACCAATGCAGGCGAGTATAAGATAAAGATACGTCTTACAAGCGGTCTGTACGCTTGGGACAACGGCGACGGTACTACCTCTACGGACGACGTGGAGCTTACGCTCACTATTGCTAAAGCTCAGCTGCCTTCTGCGTGGAGCAATAGCGGCAGCCTGCCTACCATAGATATCCCCGAGGAGCTCGCAGGCTGCCTTAACAACAATGCTTTCAACTACACTTATACCGACGAGAATGGCAACACCGTATCTGCGTCCGAGATGATAGCGGGCAAGAAGTATAACGTGCAGGCATCGCTTAAGGCAGAGTATGCAGCTAACTTCGAGTTCGTAGACGCAAGCGGCAACGTCTTGCCCGATTCTACCGCAAGTACGTCTCACGAGTTCGATTACAGCGGTAATAATGCTAATGGCGGAGATAACAACGGCGGCGGTAGCGGCAATGTGCCCGACGATTATTACAAGTGGTATAAGGTGCACGTAATTACAGAAATAGCCATGGTAGCGGTAACGCTGATAATAGTAGTGCTTGTAATAGTGCTGATAGTAAAGTCAAATAACAGAAGGCGCGACAAGCGCGATAACTCAGATAGATATGACAGTCGTGGCAGAAATTCTTATACGGATAGCAACAACGGCGGCGACCGTTCGGACGGCATTTAGTATATAATAATCGAATAAAGTGAAAATCCCGCCTTAATAATGGCGGGATTTTTAACGGTTGAGTAATGCTATGATCAGTTGCTTGATGCGGTTGAATAGTCTATTGCATATCCCATGAAGTCTGTTGGGAAGAGCGACAAAGGTAAATCCGCGCCGTTGTCAATGCTTTCGTCTACCGCAGAAATAATATCTATTGCGGCAATAACGCTGTCGGAAATAATCTCTTCTACAGTCTTGTTAATCATGCGACTGCCGCCTGTTACGCAAGGGTAGGAGCGGCGAGATATGTTCATCCAATCCTCTGTAGCTTGCTCTGCCTTAGGCTTGATAAAGCCGTACACGTAGTTGGGATATCCTCCCAGTCTGCCGAGGGCAAGCAAACCTTTATAGCTCATTGCCTTAGTATTTTCGAATATACTCTGATAGCGGCGCATACGCACGGGCATACGCGATAGCTTTTCGTAAGGTACGGGCACGCAGTACAGCTCGTCGACGCAGTTATAAAGCATATCCGCTACCGTGATACAGGTCTTATCGTCGCACGGTATGAAATGCTCTGCCGCCCTATACGTCTTGGGATCTTGTCCGATATAGTCGCGCAGGATGATGAAGTCTATTCCGCCTTCAAGCAGCATATGCAGACTTTTATGCAGATGTTCGGGATAAAAGGCGGGCAGGTGTTTGCCCGAGATATAGATTACGTAAGGGTGGATAGCGGCGTCCAATGCATAGTGGCAGATATATCCGTATAGGTAAGCGCGCAAGTCGTCGCGTCCGCTCGCTCGTACATAATCGCACATTGCTTTGAACAGCGCATGAGTGCGTTTAGTATGAGTAAGCGAAGCGTATCCTCTGAATTTCCCGAATACATAAAAGAGTAAATCATTGCCCTGACATCCGATGTCGTAAGCGTTGCGATTGTCTGCGATAATAGCGGAGGACTTTTCTTGCAGCGCATTTGCTACGCGCGCGCCCATGTAATAATGCGTTATAAACGATGCCATACTTTCACCTATTATATTGTATATTAATTACTAATGTATTGCAAGCGCGATTTTTTATGCGCGAGGTAAGGGATAAGCGCATTGATTGCTTTTTATTTTAATCGGCGCGTATTGAAGATAGATGCGAGTATATGCTATAATCGATATATGGTAGATTACGATTTGATATTCAATAACTGCATTATCGCAGACGTCATTAATTTGCGTTTTATAAGCGGCGACGTGGCAGTCAAAGACGGTATCATATGCGCTGTAGGCGGCAGTCTCGGCAAGGGGATTGATTGCGGCGGAGCATATTTACTGCCTTCTTTTATCGACGCGCATACACATATCGAGAGCAGTCTGCTCACGCCCGTGCGCTTTGCCGAGGCGGTGCTGCCTTGCGGGGTAACAACGGTTATTGCCGATCCTCATGAGATTGCCAATGTGTGCGGCATGGCGGGGATTGACTATATGATTGAGCAAGCTGCGAGGACTCCTCTCGACGTCAAGATGATGATGCCGTCCTGCGTGCCTGCGTCCGATGCGGAGAGCAGCGGCGCGATATTGAACGCCGCCGACGTCAGCGCGGCTATGGCGAGAGCCGATATATTCGGCTTGGGCGAGATGATGAATTATCCTGCCGTACTTTCCGGCGATAGAGAGGTCATTGCAAAAATAGATGCCGCACGCCTTGAAGGCAAGGCTGTAGACGGACATTATCCGCTCGGTAGCGGAGATGCGCTCATCTCTTATGCCGCGGCAGGCATTACCTCCGACCACGAGAGCGTAGACGCTCTTGAGGCTATTGAGAAGTTGAGGGCAGGCATAGACGTATTCATTAGGGAAGGTAGCGCGGGTAAGCAGCTTGAGGCAGTGCTGCCTGCGGCTGAGGGCGAATACTTTGGCAGAGTGTCGCTGTGTACGGACGATTGCAACGTATCCGATATACTGAAATGCGGACATATCAACCGCGTCGTTGCGCGTGCGATAGCCTTAGGCATGGAACCGATAAGAGCTATTGCTATGGCGACTATCAATCCCGCAAGACATTATGCTCTGTCAGACAGGGGCGCAATAGCAGCGGGCAGACGCGCCGATATCGTACTTATACGCGATATCAATGAAATGCGACCTTATGCCGTATATAAGGACGGCGTTATTGTGGCAAGAGACGGCATAGCGCTATGTAAAACTACGCTTGAGAGCTGCGCTGCCGTACTCGATACCGTAAAAATGCCGCCGCTCACGGCAGATAAATTGCGCTTTTCCAGCGCAGCTGCAGACATAGGCATTGCTATCAATGCAGGCTCGCTTATTACAGATGCCGTAAGCTCTGAGCTGTGCGATAACAAACTGTGCGTATGCGAAAGGCACAGCGGCAGCGGCAGAGTAGGCGTATGCGGCTTATCGGGTTATGGCGTCAAGGGCGGAGCCGTTGCGCTCTCCGTATCTCATGACGCGCATAATATCGTATGCGCGGGGGATAACGACACGGATATGTGCGTTGCCGTCAACGCCCTTATAGCAAGCGGCGGAGGTATGTGCGCCGTGCGCGGCGGGAAAGTCGAAAGAATACTTGCCTTGCCCATTGCGGGACTTATGAGCGACATGCCGCCCAAGACAGTTGCGCAAGAATTGGACAGCCTTAATGATTTTTGCCGAAGCAAGCTGCATATCAATCCCAATCTCGAGCCCGTAATGTCGCTGTCATTCCTTGCGCTGAGCGTAATACCGCATATTAAGTTGACGGATAGAGGACTATTCGACGTAGATAAATTCAAGCACATGTAATCGTCTTCTATAGAATATTGCATTGTATATAA
Source organism: uncultured Clostridia bacterium (assembly GCA_947175555.1). GTDB lineage: Bacteria > Bacillota > Clostridia > Christensenellales > UBA3700 > Alloclostridium. The sequence goes on from CAMWNK010000046.1 coordinate 3,904, forward strand.
AGTCATTGGCGTAGAGATTAATTTAATGCAAAGAGCGCATGGGCAGTTAAAAAAGATTGCCTACAGTATTGTTATTGATTCAAAGGCAGCGTTTTGCTCTTTGTAAAAAAATCCCTGCGAAAAATCAAAAAAGTTGTTGACAACAGCATATAAAATGAATATACTATTATTGAACAGTTGAAGAATCGTTCAAGTAATGGAGGGCGACATGGCAGAAGATGCAAAGCAAAGAGTAGAGTGCGCACAGTCGATACGCGATATGTTGCCTGACGACGATGTCATATATAATCTGGCGGAACTGTTCAAGATGTTCGGAGATCCTACGAGGGCAAAGATATTGCAATGTCTGCAACTGAGGGACCTGTACGTAGGGGAGATAGCGGACATTTTGGAGATGAGCATTTCCGCAGTTTCGCACCAGTTACGCGTATTGCGCTCAGCTAAGCTGGTAAAGGGAACTAAGGAAGGTAAAGAAGTAAAGTACTCTTTGGACGACGACCACGTTACTAAAATACTGGAATACGGCTTGACACACGTCAACGAATAATAACGTAAAATGCAGGGCACGCCCTGTTTTTTAAGAGAGTATAATTGAACGCTTATTCAATAATATAAATGTTCAAAGAATAAAATTATAAGTGAATGAGCGTAATTAAATAAGAAAATATTAGGAGGTGCCTTATGAAAAAGGTATATAAATTAGAGGATTTAGACTGTGCAAATTGCGCGGCTAAGATGGAGAGGGCAATTGCAAAAATTGACGGCGTTGATAATGCAAACGTCAGTTTTATGAGTCAAAAGCTGACGATAGAAGCCGATGAGGCGAGGTTGGACGCCATTATGAAAGAGGTAGTTAAAGTCTGTAAAAAGATAGAACCCGATTGCAGAATTATTATTTAATCAGTATCAGGCATTATGAAGAAGCTATCAATGAGCAGAAAAGAAAAGAAAAATCTAATACGCATACTGATAGCTCTTATTCTATTCGGCGTAATTTTTATCGTCGATAGAGTAATAGCTTTAGACAGCGTTATCAATAGCCGCTACGCGTGGCTGTTCCCGTTTGCGCTCTATGTGGCGGTGTATCTTATCATCGGTTACGACGTGCTGTGGAGAGCAGTGCGCAACATATCTCACGGTCAGGTATTCGACGAAAATTTTTTGATGTGCGTTGCTACTCTCGGGGCGTTTGCGCTGGGTATATATCGAGGCGTGGCAGGGCAGGAAATAGAAGGCTTTGACGAAGCGTGCGCAGTATTGCTTTTCTATCAGGTAGGCGAGTGGTTTCAATCATTTGCTACGGGTAGGTCGCGCAAGTCCATTTCCGCGCTCATGGATATCCGTCCCGACTATGCCAACATTAAGAGAGCAGACGGCTACGAACAAGTCGATCCGAGCGAGGTTAATGTAGGAGATATAATAGTCGTCAATCCCGGGGAGAAGGTACCTTTAGACGGCGTTATCGTAAGCGGCGCTACTGCGCTTGATACAAAAGCGCTCACGGGTGAATCGCTCCCGCGCGACATAGGCGTCGGCGGCGAGGTGATAAGCGGATGCGTTAATCTAACTTCGCAAATAGAGGTGAAAGTTGTCAAGGAATTCTATGACTCCACTGTCTCGAAAATCCTTGATCTTGTCGAAAACGCGTCAAGCCAAAAGTCTAAAGCGGAGAACTTTATTACTAAATTCGCTAAGTATTATACCCCTACGGTCGTAATTGTCGCTATGCTGCTCGCGATAATTCCCGGCGCGATTACTTCCGATTGGTCAACATGGGTGTATAGAGCCTTGAGCTTCTTGGTAGTATCTTGTCCTTGCGCTCTGGTTATCTCTATACCGCTATCCTTCTTTGCAGGTATCGGAGCTGCTTCGCGCTACGGAATACTGATTAAAGGCTCTAATTATCTTGAGAAATTCAATAGCGCAAATACCTTTGTCTTTGATAAGACGGGGACGCTTACCAAGGGCAACTTTGCGGTTGCAAAGATTACGCCCGAGAGTAACGGCGATGAGATACTGCGCCTTGCCGCCATTGCGGAGCAAGACTCCAATCACCCCATTGCACGCTCTATAGTGTCCGCTTACGGCAGGGATGTGCAGAGAGGTTACGCCCTTACCAATATGGCTGGATTAGGCATTGTGGCAACAAGCGGCGATGATATAATATGTTGCGGCAATGAAAAACTGATGGAGCAATACGGCATCGCGTATATGAGAGAAGAGGGACTTGGCAGCGTAGTTTACGTAGCAAGGAACGGTGAATTCATAGGTTCGATTTTGATAGCCGATGAGATAAAGGAAGAGACTAAGCAGGTCATCGGAGAGCTCAATGCGCTTGGTTGTAAGACAGTTATGCTTACTGGCGATAATGAGGCGATAGCAAACAGCGTTGCGGGCGAAATAGGACTTACCGGATATAAGGCGTCGCTGTTGCCGCAAAACAAAGTCGAAGAAGTCGAGCGTATGCTTGAGGAAAAGGGTAAGAAAGACGTATTATGCTTTGTAGGCGACGGCATCAACGACGCGCCCGTCCTTATGCGCTCGGATATAGGAATTGCAATGGGAGGAGTAGGCAGCGACGCCGCAATCGAGGCGTCCGATATCGTCTTGATGAAAGACGATTTACGCGGCATTTCGCTTGCAAAACGCATCGCAAGAAAGACAATGGCTATCGTGTTGCAAAATATCATCTTTTCCATAGCGGTGAAAGTTGCCATACTTATACTTTCGGCGGTGGGTATCGCCAATATGTGGATTGCGGTATTCGGAGACGTAGGCGTAGCGGTTCTTGCTATACTCAACGCAATGCGAGTGAACTCCAAGTATGTTAAAGAGCACAAAGATAAGTCGGGCTTATCCGATGCTACGGCTTGAGTGTTAATTTTCTTGCATAAAAGCGGGGGAAGTGTGTTTCCCCGCTTTTAGCCTTTTATTTCAATTTACGTTTATATAAAATCGTGAAATTCAGCCTAAATGCCTGTATTATCCCTCATACATCGCCTTAAGCTGAAAATGATATTAATTAATAATCGAAGTTACAGACGATGTAATTTTTTTGTAATTGCAACTCATTTGTTTTTGCGCACAGGGAGCGAGAGAGATACTGTAAGGATACCGTCCGATAACGTCGCATTGATTTTACCGCCCATTCTCTCGGAGAGCTTTCTTGCAATAGATAAGCCAAGACCTGTAGAGCGTTTACCGTTTTCTACGGTGTAAAATCTGTCAAAGAGTCTGCCTACGTCTACGCTGTCCAATTCACTTGCGGCGTTGGAGAATGTTATCGTGCCATCGTCGGTCATTTTGACATGAAAGTCTCCGGAGCTGTACTTCACCGCGTTGCCTATAATATTGGAAAATATCCTTGTAAGATTGTTCTTATCTGCGATACAGTCGATAGGCGTGTCGGTAATATCTATCTCCGGCATTATATTTCTTTCCGTAAATTGGGGATAGAAATCCAATATACATTCTTTGAGCAAGCTGTTAAGCCGTACTTGCAATATATCGCTATTTAATTGCGAATCGGTTATTATCGAGTAATTGAATAGCTCTTCCGTAAGTCTTTTCATGCCGTCGGCTCTCTGCCTAATAATATCTGCGTATCTGCGCGCATCGCTTGAGATTGACTCTGTCTCGAGCAAGTCTATATATCCGCATATTGCTGTCAGGGGAGTGCGCAAGTCATGCGCTACGCCCGTTATTGCAGCTTTAAGCTCTCTGTCTCCGTTGATGTACAGCAGCTCTTTTTCTCTAAGCGACTTGAGTTGCTCGTTGATAGTATCGGTGAGCTTTGTGATATACCGATTATGGCACTCGGCGGAAATCAGTTTGTTGGTAGAGTCGCTTAAAATATATTGGTATTGGGCGGTAAGTTCTCTTAGGCTTTTCCTCAAAGAAATATACAAGGCGGCGAATATAATCGCCGCTATAGCGCATAATGCGGAAATTACTATTAAAGTAGCAATCATTACTCACCCCGTAAATACACTGCGCGTGCACGTGGCGTTGCGCAGCAGTATATATTAATCTTTATATTTTCGCTTGCGTGATTACCTTTACGGCAACGCGTTAGCTTTAGATACGCTCTTGCTATCGAATATGTATGCTTTATATTTGACGTAAAAGCGTATCTATTATAGCTAATCTATACATTACTTTATTTAAGATTTCTTTTGCTGAATATGGCTATGCCCGATACTGCGCTTACTCCTATTACGCCCAGCGATGATACAGCCATCTGCCAATAGCGTGGAGCGTCGCTTACGCTTGATCCCATTCCTAAGCGGTAGCTCTGTCCGCTGGGTAAAATGTCCGCAATCAAGCGCAAAAATTCTCTTGTGCTTTTGCTTAGCAAATGGGGATTAGGCATTTTATTACTGTATAAGAAATTGCCTGCCGAGTCAAAAATATTTTCTATTATATACTCGCCTTCATAAGCCTTGTGCACAATAATAGGTATAATAAATATTGCCAAAAAGAGCAGCATGGAGCAGATAATTGCCGATGCGGATTTGCTCTTGACGCTCATGGCTATAAATGTGGCTATCGACGCATAAGAGAGCATCATTAGACTTCCGCATATCAGTGTAAGCAATATCTGAGTAGTATCTATCCCAGATGTGCCGCAAATAGGCAAAGTTACGATAAGGAACGTTATCAAGTAGCCTATATTGAAGCACATAGCCGCGCACATTGACGTCAGCAGGTGAGAGAAGTAGACGTTGCGCCTCGTGTGCCCGATAATCAGCTTATTGCGAATTGCACCGCTGCGAAACTCGTTGCCTATATTGATGCAGATACTTATAGCAATCAATATGCCTTGTATAGGTATAGAGAGCATTCTGTAATTGAAGCTGAATATATTACTTGCTCCGCCTATTGCGCCTATAGGCAACTTATTGGGATTGTTGATACACATCTCTATCGGCAGCATCATTCCTACGACGGCATATGCAACAACGGCAGCGATAAAAAAGCGATTGATTATGCAGCGCGATAGATCGGCTCTTAGCAGTTTAAGCATTGCCCCTACCTCCCAACAAATTGATATAATAGCCTTCAAGATTTTCGTCGCTTTCGTTAACCTTGAGCAGGTTTATGCCGTGGCAGGCAAGAGTATTGCATAGCATACTTACTTGAATATCTCCGTATATCTCGGCGCGATTGTCTGCAAGCAATTTATACTCAAGTCCCACTTCGTCCAATGCCGGCGCGAGATTTGCCGAGCAATCTACGACGATAGTGATTTTCTTACTGTATAATTGTTCAAGCTCCGCCGCGCTGATTTCTTTGACTATCGCGCCGCCGTCCATAAAGCCGTAGTGAGTAGCCAGCTTTGAAAGTTCTTCGAGAATATGCGAAGAGATGAGGAAGGTAATATTTTGGTTTCTGTTGAGTGAGAGGATAAGCTCTCTGATTTCTACTATTCCTTGAGGGTCCAGTCCGTTTACGGGCTCGTCGAGTACTATAAAGTCGGGATTGCCTGCAAGAGCCATGGCTATCCCGAGACGTTGCTTCATGCCGAGCGAAAAGTTTTTTACCTTTTGCTTACCTGTATTAGCAAGCGAGACAGTTTCAAGCAGATTGCTTATGTCGTCGTAAGAAGTTTTGCCCAGCAGAGTAAACTGATGCTTAAGATTGTCGCTTGCGCTCATATTGTCGAATAGAGAAGGAGTCTCTACTACCGCGCCCATGCGACTTCTTATAAGGCTGATGCTCTTGTCAGTGTAGGGCACGCCGTACAGCGAATAAGAGCCGCCGCTGGGAAGTTGCAACCCGCATATTATTCTTATGAGGGTGGTTTTGCCTGCGCCGTTTTTTCCTATAAGACCGTAAATCGAGCCTTTCGGCACACTCATCGTAAGGTCTTTGAGCGCAAACAGCTTTTTGTACTTTTTGCTAAGATTATAAGTTGTCAAACAATATTCCATAACCTACGCTCCATTAATCTTATAACCGAATTATATGATACGCATATCAAGGAGAATACAAAAAGCCGTCAATATTTTGTCAATTTTTCAATCTGTAGCCTATGCCCCATACCGCTTCTATACAGTCGCTGCCGCCTGCTAAGCGCAACTTATTGCGCAGATTGCCTATATGCGTACGCAACGCGCCGTCCTCGCAGTCGGGAGTATATATCTCTATTTCGGACATTATCCTTTCTTTAGTTACAACTTTATCTTTGTTGCGCATTAGCACGAGCAATATGGCATATTCCGTCTTGGTAAGTTTGACTTCCTTTTTATCCACGCTTGCGCTGTAGTTGAGTGTGTCGAGCTTGATATTGCCGTAATCAAGCGACTCGCCCGCTACTGTTGAGTTCTCTCTCAATCTTAAGCATATGCGCGCAAGCAATTCTCTATTGTCGAACGGCTTGGTTATATAATCCACGGCGCCATTCATCAACATATTTATTTTACTTTCTATGCCGACTTTTGCGCTGACGGCTATCACGGGGATATTTTTTAGCTTGGGTAGCAAATCTTCGCCGCTGATGCCGGGGAGCATTAGGTCGAGCAGTATCAGGTCGGGCGTGCGAGTAGAGAGCGCAAGCAGAGCTTCTGTACCTGAATACGCGCGCATTGTATCATAGCCGTTTTTAGTCAGCAATTCTTCGAGCATGTCGCCGATATATACGTCGTCGTCGACTATCATTATCAACTTCTTGTGCACCTAAACCACCTCTTATAGCTAATTATAGTTGCGATTTTGCGCAATAGTCAACAATAATTTGAACGAGGAGTCTTAAATCGAGGTCTGATTATATTGTTTGAGAGTAAAAATAAACGGGACGCCGACGCGTCCCGCAGTTTAAGCCATATTAATAAATATCGATATTTATTATTGCAATTCTCCGTATACGATATCTCTTGCAGGCGATAGAGTTATGTCTGTTGCGCTGCCTCCGATTTTTACTTTTACGACTTGATTGAATTCGCTTTTCAATCTGTATCCGGTAACTACGCCGTTATTCCATACGCAGTCGACTGTTATGCCGCCGCGCGCTTTCAGTCCCGAGAATGAGCCGCTCTTCCACTCCTTGGGCAGGGCGGGTAATAACTCGATAGTATCGCTCTCATGGCTAGATAGCAGCATTTCGCATATTCCGGAAGTCGCGCCGAAGTTGCCGTCTATCTGGAAGGGCGGATGCGCGCACAGCAGAGATATGAAGGAGCCGCCGCTGTGCATATTCAGCTTGGCCGAGCCCACAGCATGCAACTGACGGCGTATCATCTTGTAAGCCTTTTCTCCGTTTTTCAATCTTGCGAAAAGATTTATCTTCCACGCAAGCGACCAGCCCGTACCTGCTCCGCCTCTTACGCTCAAGGTGCGCGCGCAGGCTTTTGCAAGTTGCGGAGTGCGTTCGACACTGATACGGTTGAAGGGGAACAAGCCTATAAGGTGCGACAGGTGTCTGTGATGTATGTCTACCTGCATATACGGCTTAGAGTATTCCTGTACCCCAAGGAAGTATGTCTTAATTGGCGGCAGCTTTGCAATCGCCGCTCTGCACTCTGCAGCAAAATCGTTATCTTTATCAAGCAACTCGCACGCAGATGCTGCTATATCCCACGTATTGGCGATTATGCTTATATCGCAAGCCGTCGCCGTATCCAATGAGTGTACGCCGTGGTGAGAATATACGTTTTCGGGCGAAGTAGAAGGGCAGGGGTAGAGCACGCCGTCCTTTTCCGTAACGTAGTCGAGGTAAAACTTTGCAGCGTCTTTTATTATATTTATTTTATCTGCAATAAAATTCTTATCGCGTGTAAATAGGTATCTCTCCCATAAGTGGCTCACAAGCCAGCCCGAGCCGCCGATAAACGGACCGTAAGCGCAGGGCGGGTAATGAGACCTTCCGCCCACGCAATCGCTGTGTCCCCACATATCGCAATTTTGACCGAGTACCCAGCCGTCGCATTTATATTGTTCGCGGGCAGAACGCTTGCCTTTGACATGCGCTTTTGCTATCAAATCAAACAGCGGCTCGTGGCATACGCTTAAGTTGAGGGCTTCCACGTTCCAATAATTCATTTCGGTATTGATATTGGTCGTGTAGTTGCTACTCCAAGGAGCGCGCAAGTCTGCATTCCATATGCCTTGCAGATTGGCTGCCTGCGTACCGCTCCTCGATGCGGATATCATGAGATATCTGCCTAAGTTGAATAGCTTTTCCGTAAGATTGAGCTTATGCTTTTTAGATTTGAACAACTTAGACAGAGGATAGCCGTCGTCGCTTGCTCCAAGGTCGATTTTTACTCTGTTATACAGCGCGCCGAAATCCGAGATATGCGCTTGCAGCAATCTATCCCAGCCCTGCTGAGCCGCCGAGCGGGCATATGAGAGGGCAGTCTCTTCCAAGTCCTTATCGCATGAGTACGATGTGGCGGACGACGCCGCGATTAAAAAGTCTCCGCTTACTTTTACGTTATTGCCGTCGCGGCAAGCGTTGCCTATGACGGATATTGCCAAGGCAAAGCGTATTCCGTTGCCGTCGTATCTTATAGGATTGTCGTCGGGATGATAAGAGGGCGCGGCGTAGTCGGGAGCAATTCCGCTAATGATTATTTCCGCTCCGCCCGCAACAGTCATGACGTTGACGTTGTGCTTGAGCTTGCAATTTATGCCGATCTCGCTTACTCCCGTATAGCCGCTTTGGCGCATTACGTAAGCTCTGTCAGGATGAGACACGAAGCTCTGCATAGTTAAGTCGCCGTCAGTTACGCTAAGCAGCGCGTCGGACATATTAAGTTTTCGCGAGTAAGAAGGGGATATGGAAACACTTCGCTTTATGCAAAGCTCCGCCATAGGCATATAAGCGTCGGTCCATTCTCCGAGCAAGTTGTGCCACATCAGCTTTTCCGCTTCCGCTATCTTTCCGTCGAAGGTAAGCTGCCTTATTTCTTCGATTTTACTTTCGGGCAGCGGTTTAGGGCTGTCTGTTCCCGACCACAGTGTATCGTCGTTGAGCGTAACGCTCTGGACGGCTATACCGCCGTCGTCCATTGCTCCGATATTGCCGTTGCCAAGCGGGAATCTCTCCGCCCAAATTCGAGCGGGGAATACTTCGTACAAAACGTCGTTGTTTTTCATAATAATCCCTATATATAATTAGTC
>CAMWNK010000047.1 GCA_947175555.1 uncultured Clostridia bacterium
GAACATTGCCGCAAAGTCGTGGACTTCGTCATCGAACGCAGTCCAACTGCCGTTAAATACAGGAGTGTCTATCGTGCGCGCCGATATTACCCAATCGAAGTTAGCATTAAGTCCGCTCGGCATTACGTACTGCTCGTAGTTATTATTATCGAATTTACTTGCGTCTACGCTGTAGCGGGCACGGTGCGTGCCTGCCTCGCTCTTGGCGTAGTCGCCGCTGAGCGTAATGCAATTCTTGAGCGCATCGGGCACATTGATAAGCCTTACGCTGTATTCCACCGCCGCGCCACTTATCCTCGTGTACATGAAAGGCTCGGTATATGTAAGCTCGTTGCCGTCCTTATCCGCGTATCCCCATACTATCGCGCTCGTATCTACTACTGCCTTATTGACTACCCAGTTAAGAGAAGTTATAAAGTCAGGCGCATTATAGCAAGCCGTATCGTACGCAAACGTCGCGCTTGCACTATACGATGTACCTGCATTAGTTTCGCTCAGGTTGCCCGATGTAGATACCGTAGCATTGCTGAGACCGTCTGCGCCGATAAGCGCAATCACGTGTGCTGAGCCGTCATATACGAAAGGCTTAGCTTCCGTGCCGTCTGCAAGCAGCCACTTGTTGAGCATAGCGTCATAAATAGCCGTAACGTCTCCGTGAGTGTACTGCCACTTGAGTCCGCTTACGTCTATATCAGCCTTGACTATCTCGAAGTCAAAATATACACTCTCTCCGTCAAGGTAGTTATTCTCCGCGCTCGCATTGCTAAGTGTAGCTTGCACTCTGTACTTGCCTACCGCTACGGGTATGCTCGTAGAGCCGCTTGTCGCGCCGTCCTTGAAATACATAAACGTAATATCAGCCTTGCTTACTCCGCCTGCGCTCTCTATAGTAACGTTAGGCGTGTAGCCCTCGGGTCTGTACGGCAACTGCATTCCGTCTATGTCCATCTTGAGCTTGACGGGATATCTGTTCTTACCGACTGTGAATGCGTAGCTGCTTGTGCTACTGTCAAGCACGTAGTTGGCGGTGTACTCGCTCTTAAGCTCAGCTACGGCAAGATATCTGCGCTCGCTGTTCTTATCTATCTCTACGGGATTGACTTCCGCGCCTTGCACGTTGCCCGTGTAGTCGTAGTACCTATACGTTACCATGCTGTCTACGTCCAGTCCGCCCACGCTCTGCAATATAGGCAGGTTGTATGTAGCCGCGTTCTCTCTGTCGTCCTCTTTCCACGAGCAGGTTATCGTAGCCTTATCAATACGCCAAGCCTTGCTCCAGGTGAACGTACCAAGATAAGTATTGCTGTCGCTTGATATCGGTATATAGTAGTTGACCGCGTCCGAGACGTTAAAGCTCGCGGTAGTTGTGTAGCTGCCTACGGGGATATTGCCGTTGCCTGCATAGCTCACTGTCAATCCGCTCGGAAGTGTGCCCGTAAGCGTTATGCCCTGCGCCTTGCCTGCGATAAACTGCAAGGGGTTGCTATCGTCATAGTTCCAGGTAAGTCCCGATAGGTCATACTTAGCCTTATCTATGCTGTACTTGAGCGTATACACTGCGTCAAACTCGGCATACGTATTGTCATACTCTGTGATGTATACAGTTACGCTATACGTGCCGCCCGTCTTGGCGTTGGTTGCAGATATATCACCGCTGTAGCCGTTAGTGCCCTTGGTAGTATCAATCTTTACGCCCTTGCTCGCAAGGTCGCTTGCGTCTATGCTGAAGCGGAAGATGTTACCAGTATACGTCAACGTCAATGTAGCGGAGGGATTGGTAACAGGCGTGCCGTTATACTGCCACTTGATATCCGCGTCCGTAAAGGTGATATCGTTGCCCAGTACCTTAAATGTCTGCGTAACAGTTCCTGCCAGTATCTCGTAATTGCTGTTGCCCTGCTTATCGCCGAACAGTTCTACGCCTATATAGTAGTCCCCTTGGTCAAGCGCAGGCATTACTATAGTGCGTGTCTTGCCCGTTATTACTTTGTAAGCGTCAAGGTCGTACTTTACAGACGAGCCGTTCTTGCAATAATAGATATGCAACTCCGTGGTGTCGCTAGCTAAACTGTCGCCCACTATAGTTACCGTAGGAGTGTCTCCTACCTTCCATGTCCATGACGACGTATCTACCGATATTGTGATATTGAGCGGTCTCTTGGTTATGGTAACAGTAAGTTCATATGCGCTGCTCGTTCCGTCAGCCCACTGCGTGGCTGTGCCGTTATCCGTTAAGGCAACGCGTATCTTATATACTCCTGCATTAGTTGCGCTAAGCGCGCCGTCTGTATAAGTTACGCCGTCGGGCAGGGTAAGCGATACGTCCGCAGTTACCCCTTGCAGGGTAAAGCTCTGCGCCACTCCGCTGTACAGCTTGGTTACCTGTCCCGATAAGACAGGCTTATCTACGGATTTCTTATCTATCTTGAATGTTACGGACAGCGTACTACTTGCCGTGTCTATCTCATAGTTACAGTCATTAGTCAACTTAGCTGTTGCCGTATAAGTACCTACCGCCGTTGGCAAGGTATCGGAAGTAACTCCCCCGCTTGATGTGTACGTAAAGCCGAAGCTTGGCGCGCGCCCGTTCTCGGGAGTGTCGCCAGTATAAACGTCGCCTACGTTCTTGAGCGTTACCGTCGGCAGTCCCCCGCTATCTAATCTTGCGGTGATACCGATTTTCTTTTTAGTTACAGTGAAGTTAAAGTAGCGCACCGTATCGCTCTCGCCTGCACTCGTGTCAGGCTCGCCTGCAAAGGTAAGCCCGTCAGCAGCGAGGTCTGCCTTAATCTCTGCCTTTACTTTATATGTGCCCGCGTCTTTAATCTCGCTATCATATGTAATACTTAACTTCTCGGGATTAAACCAACTCTTTTGCTCCGCCGCCACATCGTCCAACGTAAGCGCAGAGCCCTTATATTCTACCGTTACATCTGTAGGCTCTGTAAAAGCAGGCAAGCCGCTATGCTCTGCCGCTTTATCAAGATTTAAGTGAAGCGCGGGGCGAACGGCATACTGAGTCATGACATAAGTGCTTCTATATGAGTCACCTGACGAATGCAAATATTGAGCACCAGAACCATCTTGAGAACTAGAGCGCATCCACGAATAGGTTGAGACATTAGACCTTTGAGCATCAGATAGCGCCCATAGCCCGCTATAAGTGCTACTATATCCGGTTTCTGTTGTAGAAGGCAACCAAATATAGTCATCTTTCCACTCATCATAGCCATTTTTTGAAGAGAAATCACGATCTGCAGCAAGCCATTTAATCGTACCGCTTGGCGTACCATATGCTTCATTAGGCAATGTGTAATTAATACCGCCAGTGCCATATTGATTTTCAGTCTCTTGATACTCAACCTGCGATGGCGTAACTATAAAATCGGTTAAAGAGCCCTTTACCTCAGTCTTAGGCATTGTAAGTCTCGCATACTTATGCTCTGCGCTCTGCTCTATCTTAATAAGTTCAGTATCTCCAGCATTTGCCACATAACCACAGCCTCCGCTATTTAACGCATCAGCCCTAATATAACTGCTACTGTACATAGATGACGGATATGCATAAGAAAATTCATAGACATACCACTTGTTCCACTGATGAGTTTCAGTGGAGTCAGCAAGCCACAACGTAGCTATAGTATTGCCAGTCCTGTCTTTAGTAAGGTGCGTTACCGTCCACTTTTGCCCATCCATGGTAAGAACTATATCTTTGTTACCATTTTTAGCGCGTATATCTGCAGCTGTCAACGTTCCAAGCGCATCCACATCTGCGATCGTATTATTAGACGAACTACCTGTTAATTTTGCATACAATCCAGCCATAAAATCTTCATGAAAGACTTTTCCGTCAGTACGATCCGCATAGCCCTCAAGCAATATATCGCCGACATCAACTGCATCACTTACAATATTAGATGAATTAAATGCAAAGACATCTCCTATATTGTCAAATGAAATAAAGCAAAAGCATAGAAGTACTGCGACAATAATAATTGCCGCGCTAAGCGCCGATATTAATCTATATCTTTTAACTGACACTATCTCTCCGTATACACGTCTATAATCTCGATTTATAGTTATCTCAGCGTATATTAAAGAGCAATGCGATATTGTTCCGTTTATCTCACATATTGTATATCGGTGTCGAAAACTAATCTTAAAAAATGTACATAAATTAGTATAATTGATGATCATGGGCAGAAGAAATTCGAGGAAAAATATGGTTTTTTACCATTTTCTGCGTTAAGATATTGACTTATTATTGCTCAAGGACTAAAATATTTATACATATAGCGGTCTTAATCATAAAAAATGATCATCAATTATACTAATACATGTACAGAATATAAATAAAATAAATTGCCTAAGCGCAGTAAAAAAGCGACCTATAATCCAGGTCGCTTAATTATTATCACAGCAATAATAGTATAATCAATCGTCGTCGCCGCTGCGTTGGCGCTTAGCAGGACGCAGTATCAGCAAGAAGATAAACACGAGCAAGAGCACGACGGGCGCAATCAGCACCATCCAGTTGAGCTCTAACTTCAAGCCCTCGATTGCGTGAATATAGTTGTTGTAGATAAAGGTATACAGATACCCAAATCCTGCCATAAATCCGGTAACCAGTATCGCGCTGACGACGGTGAGCTCGTTGCGAGCCTTCCATTGACGCTTGCGCCAACGGTTGCCTACGGTGAATATCTTGGACGACATGATACAGCCCATTATAAAGGTAGCCAGCAGCATAATTACATCAAGCGCAAGGGGCATAACCCAAGTGGACGTATCGAAAGAGCCCGACAGATGGGACGTGATAAGTCCCGAGTTGACAAGCTCGCCCACGCTCATGCTGATAGACGTATCGCCCATCTTCACGATAAGGGTATCGAGCAGCGACATACACAGCGCGACCACCATACCCGCCTGCATGACGATATATCTGACAAGTCCCCTGCCCATAAACTTATTGGGATAAGTAACGTATCTGATAACGCCCGCAAGTAACATACCGATAAACGACGCGCCGAATATCGCGTATATGAATATACCGGGGTGGAAGCCTGCGCCGAGGTTCATCATCATCATAGAGAGGATGACGAAGGTATTCATAAGCGGGAACACAACGTGCAGATTCTTACCGTTGCGCATAAAGAGCAATAGGAAAAGAGCCTTGATAAGCAATATAGCAGCGGACAGCACGGCAAGCGCCATGGGCACGCAACACGCTATACCGAGCACCACCGTGCCGAAGCTGAAGTATCTCTCCAATACTCTGACTAAAGACACTTCTACGCCCTCGGGCAAATTATCGGTATCGATGCTAAGATTATTCTTACTCATGATAAGCATGTATTTTGCGTACTCGGTCTTGCTCAGCTCATCGCCGATATACTTATACATCGCCTTATCGTCGTCGGGGTACTTACCCATAGCGTCAAGTATGATAGTGCCCATGTTGGCCTCGTACTCTGTAACGAAGGCGTTCTGGTCCTCCGCGCTCATGAAAAAGCCCGTAACGGACTTGCCGAGATCTATCATAGACTGCTCTACGACAATGCCGTCGTCGTCGGAAGATGAAGGCATACTGATTTTCACAGTAGAAAATGCGCACATGAGCGCAAGCACAATAATCAATGCCGCCGCAACGACATTGCCTATAAGGTGATACTTGGCCTCGAAACGGGCGAAAGCTCCTCTGTCGTGAGGACGCTTGGACTTAGACTTAACGTCTTCCTCGCCGTCGGTATCGTTCTCTTTCGCGATAGCCGCTGCCGCCGCCTTCTTGGTCTTGACGGACTCAGTATCGGAGTCGAGTTGATTTTTCTTCATATTCTATGACCTCTGTACTCTATTATACATCAATAAATGCTATTAGTAAATCGTTTAATCGGCTCAAAAACTTGCATTTATTTCCATTTTGGGGCATTTTGACAGGAAAATAATGTAAATTAGACCGATTTTACGCCTTTTTGCGCATAAGATATGCAATATAAGTCTATGCGGCGGATACATTATTATAGGCGGACGGACTGCTTGCGCCTATCTATCGGCAAATCGCCTTTAGCAATGCACAAATATATTTTTATGGCAAAAACATAGTCCTGTCATATTGCGCAATCGGCATAATTTGCTATGCCTTGCTTAGAAACATTTTAAGCGTAAAAGCGCACTTAGTATATCCGCTGCACGTATAACTTACCATAGGCTCTGCACTGCCGCAACTCGGCATCTGTATTGTAATGCGCCTTATGCTCCGCGCCGAGCTGTTGCTTGCGCCGTTTTACTTGCCGCCGCTGTTACCTTGCCGCCTCAATCCAAGCGTCTCAGCGCAGCCAGCGGAACGTAAAACTTAGTCCCCTTGCGGCAGCGACCGCGCTCGGCTATAACGGTGGCGCGCTTGACAATACGGGTGATTACGCCTGCCACCTCCCCGTAAGTCGGCGCGTCGAATACAACCCTATCGCCCACCTTATAGGGATTGCTTTGCCTCATATTATCCTCGGCATCTATCATGCCCGCGGTGCGATACTTGGTCAAAGCGGTAGGGCTCCTATCGAACAGCCTTGCGCCGAGCAGCTTGAACCGCTTGCCGTGCGACGTAGAGCCGTATAGAGCAAACTCCGCCATGTGCGTAAGCTCGTGCTCGGCAACAGCCATTACGCAATCGATAAGCCCCCTCACCTCTCTGCCGTCTATGATAACGCGATCTTCCTCGCTCATGTGCAACAGTGCGTGAGGATTGAACGATATTACGTAGTCGCCGCCGCGCTTTTTTACACATTTGCCCGCGCTGCGGCTGTCTCTTCTGCCGCCCGTCTCCACCTTGAAATCGGGGTGAAAAGGCATTATCTTGCGCATGAACAAGTCATAATACATGCGGCACATGCTATCAAGATACTCCGCCGACAGTATAGTATCGGCATTATCGTCAAACCGTTGTGCAAGTAAGTCCTTGATAAGCTCGCGTCCCGCAGCGTAATCCACAGTCTATTCTCCTGCTAACCGTCGTAGCGGTATACGCTTAAGTCCACCGTATAGTCGGCGCGCACCTCGACGCCGTCGGCTTGCAGTCTGCGCTTGTGCTCGTCCTTGCCGCCGAAAGCAAATGCGTCCTTAAGCCCGCCGAAGCGGTCTACCACCCTGTGGCAGGGTATCTCGCCCTCGCGGGGATTGGCGTGCAGCGCGTATCCCACCTGTCTGCTCATGTGCGGATAGCCTATCGCGCGGGCAACCTGACCGTATGTAACCACCTTGCCGCGCGGTACCGTCTGCACATATTGATATACCATATCGAAAAACTTATTCATAATACGATATTATAATACTTTTTTTTACGCTAATCAACTGCCGCAATCATTGCTTACTGTTTCTTGGCGCCCGCAATATTACTATATAAGCAAACGTAAAGCAATGTGATTATTATTTGGCGCCGCTTATACCGCGACCGTATGCGAGATATAACGACGCCGTCTATACCAACGCCGATATACTGCTACAATGTGCGAGATATAACAACGCCTCTTGTACCGCGACAGTGTAGATTTGACAACGCCGTCTATAGTGCAACAGTGTACAAGATATAACAACGCCGCCCTACTTAGGCGGCGCGTATATCGGTAATAAATATTTTATAGCAATGTATTGAGATATGCAACTCTATCTACGGCTTGCCTTGCAACCCATTACTTTACCAATTGCTACTACCTTCGATATCCGACTTATCTGTCTTTTCGGTATCTTTGCCGACGTCCTTATTGCTACCTCTATCCGACTTTTTTTGCAGTCTCTTCACTCTGACGAGTATCGCCGCCACAAGCGGAACTATCAATACAAACGCAACCGCCGCAGTCGCATTGCCAATCACAAGTATCAGCAGCATTCTCTTGTAATAATCGTAAAAGCCTTCGGGAGCTTCGCCGCTGCCGTTGCCGCCCTCGCCGTCCGTATCCGTATAATCAAACTCATACGACGTGCTCACCGTAGCGTCGGGCAATACGTTGCCCTCGCTATCTACAAACTCGAAGTTGCCTGCATACTCCTCCTTGAGCGTTGCCTGCACACTGTACTTTTTACCCGATACCATTTCGGACGCAGATACCGTATTGCCGTCCTCGTCGGTGTAGGTGTAATTGAATGCGCTGTTATCGAGACAGCCTGCGAGCTCCTCGGGGATATCAATCGTAGGCAGACTTCCGCTACTGCTCCACTCGGAAGGCAGCTGAGCCTTGGCAATAGTGAGCGCAAGCTCTACGTCGCCTGATGACGTGGTGCCGTCTCCATTGTCCCAGCAATATAATCCGCTCGTAAGACGTATCTTTATCTTATACTCGCCTGCGTTGATTGCTCCCGCAACATCGCTCACTATCTCCATATAGTCGGAGTTAAAGCCTGTGAGCCCAAACAGCTCCTTGAGCGTAGCCTCGTCAAATGTACGCTGAGTGCCGTTATAATATACAACCTTACTGCTATCTATAGTAGGCTTAGCGACAGACGTCCTGATTACGTCGGGAGGCAGAGGCATCAAAAATCTGTATTTAGTCTCCCCGTCCACTTCCGCATTGTCTGCAAAAGTCTCCTTTACGTATACCTCTCTATAGTAGTAACTGCCCTCTTGAAGCTCGTCAAGCGCGAGTATATTGCCCTCATCGTCTACGTAGCGGTAGTCGTAAAAGGACGACAGAATTCCACCCGTTACCTGCGAATATTCGTCATTATCCATCCACCCCTCTACCGTGTACTTGTACTTAGCTACGCTTACTGCTATATCCGGCTGAGGCTTGCTATCGAATATCAAGTTGGAGCCTGCGTTGATGAGAGTGAACGTTACTAAATACTCGCCCGCATCGTATGCCTTATACGCCTTGCCGTCAACAGACGAAAAGTCGTCCCCTGTCAGTCCGCCGTACAGCTCGCCGTTGCGCTTGATTGTTATGCTCACGTACTCCTGCCAATCGGCGGACAAGCCGAACATAGCCGCAAAGTCATGGACTTCGCCGTCGAATACGCTCCAGCTGTTATCATACACAGGCATAGCGATAGTGCGCGTAATTATCGCCCAGTCGAATATCTGCTTTAATCCGCTCGGCATTACGCAAGGCTCGTAATTATCGCTGTCATAGCGGCTAAGGTCTATCTCGTATCTTACCTTATATCCGCCGACCGTGCTCGCTGTAGTAGTATAGATAGACAGCGTGCTGTAATCGATACACTCTTTCAGCGCGTCGGGCAGATTAATGAGCTTGAGGATGTACTCCACCGCAGCGCCGCCTACTCGCGTATACGTTAGCGAATCAATATAAGGATACTCCGTATTATCTATACCCGCCGTATATCCCCATACAATTTCGCTTGTATCTACTATAGCCTTATTTATCGTCCACTCAATGCTTAAGAGAAAATCGGGAGCGTTGTAGCAATCTGCGTCGTATGTAAACGTCGCACTTGCAGTATAACTCCTCGCGTTTACCGCGCTCAAGTCGCCCGCCGCGCCGACGGTAACTGTCGCTATCAAGCTATCCGCGCCTGCAATGCCCAGCGTATGAACTGCTCCGTCGTAGACAAACGGCTTTGCTTCCGTGCCGTCAGCCGTCAACCACTTGCCCTGCAGAGCGTCGTAAGTTGCCACAGTGTCGCCGTGTCTATATTCCCATTTCAGCTCGCTTACGTCTATATCGGCCTTGACTATCTCGAACGTGAACTCGCTGTTTTCTATATAATTATTTTCGCCGCCGTAGGTAAGCGTAGCCTTTACCGTATACACGCCTACCGCTACAGGCTTATCCGTGCTATACGCTCCGCCGTCTTTGGAATACGTCAGCTCTATATCGTCTACCGTAAGTCCGCCGACGCTACTCACCTCTATATTGCCCGTATAGCCTTCGGGTCTGTACGGCAACTGCATATCGGCAATATCCAACTTGACGATAACGGGGTACTTATTCTGTCCTATCGTGAAGGTCAGCTCGTTATTGATAAGCTCGTAGCTTGCATCATTGCCCGCCTTAAGCTGCGCCACCACCTTAAAGGTGCGCTCTTTATTGACATCTATCTCTATGGGGTTGACTTCCGCGCCTGTATCGTCATAATAGGTATAGCTCACGAGCGAATCTACGTCTATGCCGTCTATAGTCTGCAATATAGGCAAATTGTACGTATTAGAAGTCTCCCTATCGTCCGTCTTCCACCTGCCGCTTAGGTCCAACTTTTTCTTGACTATCTCCCAATCCTTGCTCCACGCAAATGCACCCGAGCTGTCAAGATAGCTGGTCGTATCCGTCGATACGGGAAGAACCCAGTTGGTAGGATCGGACACTGCAAAGCGCACCGTCGTAGTATAATTGCCTACCGGTATATTGTTATTGCCCGTATATCCCGCGACCGTAAGACCGCTAGGCAGACTACCCGTAAGCGTTATACCTTGCGGCGTACGAGCTATGTATTCAAGCGGAGATGAATAATTCCAACTTATGCCCGACAAGTCGTACTTGGCTTTCTCTATCCTATATACCAAGCTGTATTGAGCCGTAAATGCGCTGAATGACGAATCATACGCCGTCAAGTACACCGTTACGCTGTAAGCTCCGCTCTTGGCGTCGGTTGCCTGCACGTCGCCCGTATAGCCGTTTGTGCCCATGGATAAATCCACCTTGACGCCCTTTTCCGCAAGCGCGCTGTCGTCTATGCCGAATCTGAATATCTCGCCGCTATAGGTCAATACGTATTCGGACGTAATGCTTGGCAAATTGATATTGGTATTGTTGCACTGCCATTTGAGGTCATTATTCGCGTCGAAGGTAACTTCCGCGCCGTTCACCTTGAAGTTATGCGTCTTTTTATCGCCTAATATAACGTAGTTATTATTCCCTTGCCTCTCTCCGTAAAGCTCTACGCCGATATAATAATCGCCTTGAGCAAGCTCGGGCATCGTGATTATGCGCGTCTTGCCCTCTATTATCTTGTTATCGTTGATGTCGGCATACTTTATGCTCGAACCGTTGCGGCAATAATATATGTACAGCTCTGTGGTGTCGTCTGCTAAGCTGTCTCCCGTTATCGTAATAGTGGGCGTCTCTCCTACGCTCCAACTGCTCGGCGCTTCGATTGTGATATTGAGCGGCCTCTTCTCTATAGTTACGCTCACGCTGTACGATGCCGTAGTGCTGCCGTTGTTCCACTTAGTGTTAAGTCCTTCATCCTTCAGCGCAACGCCTATATCGTAAGTGCCGGCATTCTTTGCCGTAAGCAATCCGCCCGAATAGGTTATTCCATCGGGAAGGGTAAGCGTAACGTCGTCGCTTACGTTGGCTAAGCTAAAGGTCTGTTCCTCTCCGTTATACTGCTTGCTCGTTATGCCCGATATCGCAGGGCGCGTAACCGACTTAGGCGTTATCGAAAACGTAAGCGTCCTGTTGCCATAGCCGCCTGTAGAATCATTCCAATATCCGCCCCCGCTCGCCTTCAACGCTACGGTTACGGTATACGTTCCCGTCTGCGTAGCGGTAATAGTAGCTCCGCTGTAACTTACGCCCGTGCCGCCTGTTACGGAAGTTATCTCCATCTTATCGGTATCGAAGTTGCTTAGCGTAATGCTCTTGGCACTGCCGTCGAACTCAAAACTGCTGCTCGATATAGACGGCATCGAAACAGCCTGAGTCTTGTCCGCTTCGAGTTGTGTCAAGTTAAGGTGCATCGCTCCGCACAAAGCTGCGGTTGTACTTACGCTGACATTCAAGGTAGGATCATTGATTTTTACCGCCACTCCCGCATTAGAACCCGATCGTGTCCAAAACTGAGCGCCGTTACCCCTCTGATTGGCAGACAACTGCCATAGACCTTTATCCGCCACCGTAGAGGCAGGCCAACCGACTTCGCATATGCTCGGAGTCCATATATAATCGTCTTTCCATTCATTATAAAACGACTTTCCCGTATATACCGCTCCCGTAAAGCTGCTATCTACATATTCTACCGTCCCCGACGGAGTGCCCCACGCATCATTGAAAGCAGTGTTCCATTGATTGTCTGTGAGCAAATGTAAGTTCTGAGTTTCTTGATAATCCACTCTGCTAGGTGTAACGATATATTGCGTAAGACTGCCGCTGACAGACGGCATTGTAAACTTAGCCAAACTATGAGCCGAGCTCTTGGACGTGGTAGTAAGCGAGCTACCCGTAGCGTTGAGCACTCTACTGCCGCTGTTGAGCTGAGCGCGTATATTGCTTATGCTATAAGCGTTGCTCGGATAGTTGGACATATTATCATTTCCGCTATAAGTATTGAATGCATACGAGCCGCTTAACGTAGCAAACATCACCGTAAGAATTGTATTGCCGTCCTTATCCGTAGTAAGATAAGTAGGAGTCCACTGCCTACCGCCAAAAGTAAGTACGATGTCTTTATTACTGTTTCTGCCTCTGAAATACGATGCGTCGCGCGTGCCTAAATTGCGTACCGTGGCATACGTGGCGGACGCGCTGCCCGTCAAGTATCTATACAGCAGGCTAAGTTGCTGTCCGTCCACTTTATAACTTGAGAGAGACTGATAATTGGACCTCATCAACTCGCCTATACTCACGCTTGTAGACGTGGAAATAGTCATGGCATCCGCATTGCCTGCCGACGCAAAGCAAAATACGCATACAAATAGAAGCGCGACAATCAATGCCGCCACTGACAAAGCAGAAATAAACCTGTATGTTCTACTCAAACCCTATCCCCGTATATGCGTATCAGCAATCTATTATTTTGTTATCAAGCGGTAAATTTAAGCAACGCGAAATCGTTCTTTTTCATAAGAATATTGATAAATAATGACGAAACTTTAATCAAAAAAATGTACATAAATTAGCATAATTGATGATCATCGGCAGAAGAATTTCGAGGAAATAAATGGATTAT
>CAMWNK010000048.1 GCA_947175555.1 uncultured Clostridia bacterium
ATATTTGATAGGCGATTAGATGAAATAGATAATATAAAATTGAGTTATATAAAAGTAAAAATATGATAAGATATAATTATACAAAAGCGGTAATTTAATACCGTATAGCTTATAAATTGACTTTCTTATATAAATGGTTTATAATTGGATAATAAAAGATAAGGAAAAAGATAAGGATTATGAAGATAGTTTGCGATGCGCTCGATCTGACAGAGGCACTTTCTAAAGTTATTAAGGCAATTCCTGCTAAGGTTACGATAGGAGTTAATAACGAGGGTGTTAAGATTACCGCCGCGGGAGAATACGTTACTCTTACCGCCAACGATATGGAGATGGAGATTACCAAGACAATCAAGGCGCAAGTCATGCAAGACGGCGAAGTGCTTGTCCCCGGTAAGTATCTGTATGAGATAGTAAGGCGCGTAGAGAATAATTCTCAAGTAGACATATATTCAATTGAGGAAGACGTAATCCATATAAGGCATCTAGATAACGAGGCTACTTTAAGCAAGTTCAGAGTAGAGGAGTACATGCCTTTAGACAGCGGTGAGTCGTCTTACGATATTTCGTTTGCCATGCCGCAAAAAGACCTTAAGACATTGATAGATAAGACGTCGTTTGCAGCGGCAACCGATGATAGCAGACCTGTATTTAAGGGATGTCTGTTCGATATCAAGGGCAATAAGATGTCTATCGTTGCGTTGGACGGCTATCGTATGTCGCTTGCAGAATATGAATTGCCCGCATCACTCGGCGAAGTTAAGGCGGTTGTACCCGTCAAGTCGCTCAACGAGATATCCAGACTTTTGGACGGAGAAGAGGATAAAGCTACCGTATATATAGGCTCTAAGAGAGTTGCCGTAGATATCGGTCATACTAAGGTTACCGCCAATCTCATCTCCGGCAATTTCCTTGATTATTCCAAGACAATACCTTCTTCTTTCGAGACGACGGTTACCGTCAACAGCAAGCAGCTGCTCGATAGCTTGGAGAGGGCGACGGTACTTACTAAGTACGATAAGTCTAATATCGTCAAGATAGAGGTAAAGGAAGGCAAGATGACTATCAACGCGTCGTCAAGCATAGGCGAGATAAGAGACGTTATCAAGATATTTACCAAGGGCAAGGATATTTCGCTCGCGCTCAACTCTCGCTTTATAATCGACGTGCTCAAGAACTGCGACGGAGAATTCATCAATATATCGTTCAATTCTCCCACCACGCCGTTTATACTCGAGCCTGTAAGCGAAGAGAACGTCAATAAGTATCTCTATCTGCTTTTACCTATAAGAGTGTAATTATAAGTCAATAATTATATAGGTTAGCAAGTAGCGATATAAATAAAAAGTTAATAATATTAAGTAATAAATAAGGCGGAGTAATATCCGTCTTTTTTATTTGTTTTATATCAGTTAAAAAATATAAAAACGATATCGATAATCTTTATTAAAAAAATAATTATACAGTCTATAATAATACATTTGAATAGTTAAATAGCTGCTATTGCATACGCAATTAGCAACGATATGAAAAAAGTTGCTTGTACGCATATCCCCATTTATCAGATATAGACGAATTAATATTTTATAAAATAGCAGCATTTACATATTTTACCGATTGCGGCAGATACTAAGCAAAAAGGATAAAGGAAGGTAACAAAAAATGAGCGGTACGGGCATCGTACGCAGAGTGGACGAACTCGGCAGAGTGGTAATACCTAAAGAGATAAGGAGAGTCCTCGGCATCAAAGAAGGGACACAGATTCAGATAATCATGTCTGAAGGCGGAGAGATGACGCTTAAGAAATATTCTCCCGTAGAAGAAAAGCAGGGCAAGATGAAAGAAGTGTGCGATATTTTGTCAGGCAAGACAGGACTTGACGTTGCCGTATGCGACGACTACAGAATAACCGCGGCAGGCGGCGCGCTGAAGGGGATGGTAGGCAAGGAAATATCCGATTCTTTTTACCGCGCGCTTGAGGAGAGACGCAGCGGTCTGTATGACAATATTACGCTCACTAAAGACGGCTCTATCGTAGGTAAAAAGCAATACGTAGTGCCGATTATGGCGGCGGGAGACCTGTACGGCGGTTTGGTAATGACGGCATCGGATAACTTCGGTGAGAAAAATATCGCCGTGTGCGACGTCGCTGCAAAAATGCTCGAATTGGAAATCAACGCCTGATGGCTGATAATCCGTCTGCAAAAAACGCTATAGGCGGAGGCATGATAATTGCGCTCTCCACCCTTATAGCCAAGATAATAGGAGCGGTATATAAGATACCGCTTGTTAACATACTCGGTGTGGACGGAATCGGTATGTATCAACTTATATTCCCCGTCTATGCCGCGGCTATCGCGCTTTCGTCAGGGGGAGTATCCGTTATTATTTCACGTCGCATCGCCGCAGGTAAAGCAGTCGGAGATAAAAGCGGCGGCGGGATAATGGGCGCGGCTACGGCGTACACGTTATTGCTTTCGGTAATAACGGCGGGGATAATATGCGGTTGCGCGTCGCAAATTGCCGCATTGCAGGGCAAGACGGCCCTTAAGCTGTGTTATTATCTGATAGCGCCCTCAATAGTGCTTGTCGGAATGAGCTCGTGTATAAGAGGAGCTTTGCTGGGCGCGGGCAGGATAAAGATAGCTGCGAGCGCGCAGCTTATAGAGCAGACTATCAAGCTGGGCGCGGGATTGATACTGTCTTATCTGCTTGTAAAAAAGAGTTTGATTTGGGGCGTTGCAGGCGCGGTAATAGGCGTGAGCGTGAGCGAGCTTGCGGGATTGATATTCACCGCTATTTATTACATGGCAGCCCCTTCGCTTAAGGTTACGGCGTGTCCTTTGACGCTGCGCAACTCGTATATGAGAGAGTATGCGCCGATTATGTTGGGCGGCATAATATTGCCGATATCTTCTTTAATAGACAGTCTTTTGATAGTGCGCCTGCTTACGCGATTCGGTTACGGCAACGCTACCGCCGATTACGGTATAATGACGGGTATAGTCAATACGGTAGTCAATATGCCTACGGTAATAGCAATCGCGCTTGCCGCGGCGATAGTGCCTGCGCTGTCGTACAGCTATGCAAAAAAGGACGCGTACGGGATAAAGGAGCGCAGCTCGTCATGCGTAAAGATTGCCCTGATGATAGGCGTACCGTGCTTTTTCGGACTTTTT
Source organism: uncultured Clostridia bacterium (assembly GCA_947175555.1). GTDB lineage: Bacteria > Bacillota > Clostridia > Christensenellales > UBA3700 > Alloclostridium. Next base: position 3,180 of record CAMWNK010000048.1, read on the forward strand.
GCGCTTGCGCCCAAGTTGCTCGGCGCGCTGTATCCATCGTTGAGCGGAGAGCAGCTATCTCTTGCGACAACTCTTATGCGCATATCCGCTATCAACGTAGTACTGGCGTCGTGTCTGCAAATATACACGGCAATCATGCAATCGCTTGATAAGGCAGGCTTTTGCTTGGCGGCGGGAGCTGCCTTGAGCGTTATAAGAATTGCGCTGGAAATAGGACTTTCGTACGCGCTGGGAATCAAGGGCATTTGCCTTGCTTGGGCGATGTACAATCTGGCATACGTGCTCATTCTCATATATAAACACGCCTATCTGCTGGGCAGGAACATTGCGCTTGTCAAAAACGTTAGCAAAATACTGCTGAGCGGTGTTATAATGTATGCGCCGGTGTGGCTGATATCGCGGCATGTTTCCAATGCGTATGCAAGTATAGGCATAGGCGTTGCGGCAGGCATAGCGATATATTTGCCGATAGCTCTCGCGCTGGGAATCATGAGCGGCGAGGAGCTTAAAGCGTTGCCCTTCGGCAATAAAATTTACGCGGTGGCGCGTCGACTTAACGGGAGGATAGATGGCAGAACTTAGACTTACCGCACAAGAGTTGCTCTCAGACGAGGCTTTACTTGCGGACGGAGCGGTCCGCACGGTGATTGAGGGCGTCGATAAAGATAATATAGACGCCGTCAAGGCGATAATACATAGGCGCATAGGCAGCGAGGCGGAAGAGATGGGCGGAGTTATCGCTATAGAGCCTGTCGCTCTTACGCAGAGAGTAAGATTCAATTTTCCCGACGTATACAGAATAATGAAGATATTGCGCGGCGAAGGCGGCTGTCAGTGGGACATGGCGCAGAGCCACGAGAGCATACGCTCCAACATGATTGAAGAGGCGTATGAGCTTGTCGAGGCTATCGATAACCGCGATATCGACAATATGGAAGAGGAGTGCGGCGACGTGCTGCTGCAATCCGTTTTCCACGCGGTCATGGCGGAAGAGGGCGGCGAATTTGACATTTGCGACGTCATTACAAGGCTGTGCAGGAAACTTATAGATAGACATACGCATATCTTCGGAGACGTTAAGGCGGACAATGCCGAGCAAGCCCTCATTGCTTGGGACAACGCTAAGGCTAAGGAGAAGAAGTATACCGCAGCCTCCTCCAAGATGGACTCTGTAGGCAAGGCAATGCCCGCGCTCATCAAGGCGTATAAGGTGGGCAAGGCGGCGGCAAAAGTCGGCTTTGACTTCAAAGACGCGGTACGCGCAGGCGATAAGGTTGGAGAAGAACTCGCCGAACTGCTGTCAGCGGACGATACGCATATCGAAGACGAGGGCGGAGACCTTCTCTTTGCAGTCGTCAACGTCTTGCGCCTTAAAGGCGTAGAGCCGGAAGTCGCGCTTAAAGGCGCAACGGATAAATTTATCAAAAGGTTTAAGTATTTAGAAGTGCGTACGGATATATCTTCCGCGTCCGATAAAGAGCTGGACAGGCTGTGGCAAGAGGCTAAGGGAGCGGGGCTTTGACGCAGTTCTTGCCTAAAGGCGGCGTATATCTCGCGCCGATAGCCGGCTACACTGACGTGGGCTTTCGCGCGGTGTGCAGCATGTGCGGCGCAGACGTTACGTATACCGAGATGGTATCAGCCAAGGGGCTGTGCTATGACAGCGCGCGCACGGCGGATTTACTTTACACCACCGACGGCGAGAAGGTGAAATGCGTTCAGCTTTTCGGCTGCGAGCCCGACTTTATAGCCAAGGCATGCGGCAATCCGTTGCTTGAAAAGTTTGATATAGTAGACATCAATATGGGCTGTCCCGTACCCAAAATTGTCAAAAACGGCGAGGGCTCCGCCCTACTGCTTGACGCGGATAAAGCGGCGGCGGTCGTTAGGGCGGCAAAGGCTGTCAGAGACAACGTAACGGTTAAGATGAGATTGGGGTGGAGCGATAAGTCGGGCGCAAAAGACTTTGCGCTGAGGATGCAAGATGCGGGCGCGCGGGCGGTTGCCGTGCACGGCAGGACGAGGGATATGTATTACTCCGGCAAGGCGGATTGGGACGCCATAGCCGAGATAGTAGCCGCGCTCGATATCCCCGTTATTGCCAACGGCGACGTTACCGACATAGATAGCTGCAATGCAATCATAAGGCACACTTCGGCATACGGCGTAATGATAGGCAGAGGCGCGCTGGGCGATCCCGACATATTTTCGCGCATAAAAGGTATCGAGCCTATGGGGAGAGGAGAGGCGCTCAGGCGTCATATAGAGATAATGCTTGCCCATCATCCCGCAGTAAAAGTGTGCGCGGATATTAAGAAGCATATTGCCTGCTATCTCAAGGGGATAAGAGGCGGAAAAGAACTTAAAAACATCGCGTTTAACGCGTCGGATATCACTGCAATATTGGAGTTAGCGTCAAGGATATGATTAACGTAGTGCTTTTTGAGCCGGAGATACCCAACAACACGGGCAATATAGTGCGCACATGCGCGGCGACCGGCGCCGTGCTGCACGTGATAGAGCCGTGCGGCTTCAGTTGGGAAGATAAGTATCTCAAGCGCAGCGGACTGGATTACTGGGAGCTGTCAGACGTGCGCAGATATGCGGACATATACGAGTTTTTATCCGTCAATACGGGATATACGGGACGCGAGCCGTTGCCTATTGCCGTGCAGCAGGCTTTTTTAGGTTGCGGCAAGCAAGTATTTTTTGCCTCGACCAAGGCTCCCCGCAATCACGTAGGCGTGAGCTATGAGGACGAGTGTTACGTCTTTTTCGGCAGAGAGACGAGAGGATTGCCCGAGCCTTTGCTCAAGCAATGCTACGACTCTGCTTTACGCATACCCATGAGAGAGGGTACGCGCTCGCTCAATCTTGCCAACAGCGTAGCAATAGTTGTGTACGAATATCTCCGTCAACATTCTTTTACGGGTATGCTCGAGGGCGGCGAACTCACCGGAAGGGATTACTGATTTTTACTAAGCCAAGTCAGTTAACAAAGATAGGCGTAAAAAACAGCCTATTTAGATTTAGCTATAGATGATTATCCGTATTTATAACGGACGGCTTGCGCTTGACTAAAGCTACGCGCGCCTGTATAATATTTAGATAACGGAGATATAATATGAAACTTACTTATACTCAACAGATTTTAGCGGCAAAAAAGGGCATGAATTGCGAGCAGGCCGAGAGCGCGCTCAAGGCGGGCAATCTCGTGCTGGTCGACGTGGATACAGCCATGTCCAACGACGTTACCGCGCCTGTCGCAATCGACGTATTCGAGGGCAGCGGTTGCAAGCTGTGCAATAAAGACAACGTTACTTTCGTGCTCGACCACTTCACGCCCAATAGGGATATCAAGTCGGCGGAGCAGTGCAAGAGAGTACGCGAATTCGCCCGTAAGGAAGGAGTAAAGAACTTCTTTGACGTAGGACAGATGGGTATCGAACACGCTCTTTTGCCCGAGAAGGGAATTGCCAAGCCGTGGGCGGTAATGATAGGCGCGGATTCTCACACCTGCACGTACGGCGCGCTCGGCGCGTTTTCCACAGGCGTGGGATCTACCGATATCGCAGGCATAATGATGTCGGGCAAGATATGGCTTAAGGTGCCTTCTGCAATTAGGTTTAATCTTATAGGCAAGCCCTCGCCTTACATAAGCGGCAAGGACGTCATTTTGCACATCATAGGCATGATAGGCGTGGACGGCGCGCTGTATAAGAGTATCGAGTTCGGCGGAGCGGGCGTCAAGTATATGAGCGCAGACGATAGATTTACCATATGCAACATGGCTATCGAGTGCGGCGCTAAGAACGGGGTGTTCCTCATCGACGACGTTACCGATTCTTATACTAAAAAGACGATAGGCAAGAAGTTTGATAGATTTACAGAACCCGAGCCCGAGGCGTACGAGCGCGTAATCGATATAGATTTGGCTAAGGTGCCTCCGACGGTTGCGTTCCCTCATCTTCCGTCCAATACCCGCAACGCGGATACGCTTGATGAGGATATCAAGATAGATCAGGTAGTAATCGGCTCTTGCACCAACGGCAGGATAAGCGACCTCGCGGCAGCGGCAAAGGTGCTCAAGGGACGCAAGGTAAGTCCCGACGTGAGGACTATCATCATCCCCGCTACCAACAAGATATATTTAGAGGCTGTGGAGAAGGGCTACGTACGCACCTTTATCGAGGGCGGCGCGATAGTCTCTACCCCCACGTGCGGACCTTGCCTCGGCGGACATATGGGCATTCTCGCCTCGGGCGAGAGGGCGGTAACCACCACCAATCGTAATTTTATCGGCAGGATGGGCGCAAAGGACAGCTACATATATCTTGCGTCTCCCGCGACGGCAATGGCTAGCGCGATAGCGGGCAAACTCATATCCGAGCGCAGACTGGAGGAAAATAAATGATACAGGGCAAAGTTTTTAAGTTTGGCGACGACATAGATACAGATATCATAGTACCCGCTACGTATCTGAGCACATTCGATCCCGCAGAGCTTGCCAAGCACTGCATGGAGTACACCAACCCCGAGTTTTATAAAGAGGTAAAGAAGGGCGATATCGTAGTCGCGGGCAAGAATTTCGGTTGCGGCTCGTCGCGGGAGCACGCGCCTATTGCGCTTAAAGGCTGCGGCGTATCTATTGTTATAGCCAAGTCCTTTGCAAGGATATTCTATCGCAACGCGCTCAACATCGGATTGTATATACTCGAGTGTCCCGAGGCTGCGGAAGCGATAGAGCAAGGCGATATCGTAAGCGTGGACGTCGATACGGGCATAATCACGGACGAGACCACGGGCAGCAAGTTTTCCGCTGCGCCTTTCCCGCAGTTTATTCAGCAGATAATAGCTTGCGGCGGACTTGTCGAGGCAATCAAGAGCGGTAAATATACAGATTAATAGGAGACGTATTAATATATGGGCATTTATAATATAGCGGTAATCAAGGGCGACGGTATAGGTCCCGAGGTCGTGGAGTCGGCTACCGACGTACTTACCAAGATAGGCGAGAGATACAGCCACACGTTTGCATTCAACGAGAGCGTATGCGGCGGCGTGGCTTACGACAGATACGGCGAGCCTCTTCCCAAAGAGAGCCTTGACATCTGCCTTATGAGCGACAGCGTATTGCTCGGCGCGGTGGGCGGCTATCAGTATGACAATCTGCCTTACGAAAAGAGACCTGAGCGCGCATTGCTCGGCGTGCGCAAGGCGATGGGATTGTACGCCAATCTTCGCCCCGCTAAGCTCTTTTCCGCGCTTAGCAAAGTGTGTCCGCTCAAGTCCCCCGGGGATATAGATTTATTGGTAGTAAGAGAGCTTATCGGCGGCATCTACTTCGGCGAGAAGGGTATGCGTCAGGGCAAATACGGCGCGGAGGGCTATGACGTAATGGCTTACGGCGAGCTCGAGGTGGAGAGGATAGCGCGCGTAGCTTTCGAGCTGGCGCAGAAGAGACGCGGCAAGGTGTCCAGTATTGACAAGGCCAACGTGCTTAAGACTTCCGGGCTGTGGCGCAAGTGCGTGCACGACGTCCACTCCGATTATCCCGACGTACAACTCGAGGACGTGCTTGTTGACAACGCGGCAATGCAGCTTGTGCGCGAGCCTTCGCAGTTTGACGTAATAGTTACGGGCAACTTGTTCGGCGATATACTTTCCGACTTATCCGCTATGTGCGTAGGCAGCATAGGCATATTGCCTTCCGCCTCTATCAACGATACTACAAGAGGACTTTACGAGCCCATACACGGCTCTGCGCCCACTATAGCGGGACAGAATATTGCCAACCCCATAGCGACGATACTGTCTGCGGCGATGATGCTCAGATACGCATTCAATCTTTCCGACGAGGCTGACGCAATAGAGCGAGCCGTCGATAAGACGCTTGCCGAGGGCGCGCGTACCGCCGACCTCAGAGAAGAGGGGCTGCCCGTACTCGGAACTAAAGAGATGACGGAAAAGATAATCAATAATATTTAATAGCTAAAAAATCGGGGCGCTGTGCGCCCCTTTAACATTATTTTAACAACGCTTAGTTATTATTAATGCGGCAGGGAGGTGAGACGAATGGTCAACATACTGGTAGTAGAGGACGATCGCAATCTCAACAGGATAGTATGCGCATATCTTAACGACAGCGGTTTCGACGCCAAGGGCTGTATCGACGTAGCGGCGGCGTATGACGCGATGGAGCGTCGCACGTACGACCTCATTATCACAGACGTCATGATGCCCGAGATAGACGGCTTCACTTTTGCCGAGACGATAAGGACTACGGATAAAGATATCCCTATTATTTTCATGACGGCAAGGGACGATATCGCGAGCAAGCAACGCGGCTTCAGGGCAGGGATAGACGATTATCTTGTCAAGCCCGTTGATATGGACGAGCTTGTCTTGAGAGTGGGCGCGGTGTTGCGCCGTGCGGGTATCGCCACTTCGCGAAAACTTACGGCGGGCAATCTGACGCTGGATGCGAGCGAGACGTCCGCTACCGTTGACGGCGAGGAAATCCCCGTTACCGTCCGAGAGTTCAATATATTATTCAAGATGCTGTCATATCCCAAGCAGACATTTTCGAGGTCGCGCCTTATGGAAGAATTTTGGGGTCCTGATTGCGAGACGGGCTTGCGCAGCGTAGACGTGTATATCACCAAGCTGCGCGATAAGTTCGCCGCCTGCGACGGATTCAAGATTGTTACGGTGCACGGGCTGGGGTACAAGGCGGTGCTCTTGTGAAGAAGAATAAGATCAAGGACGATAGAATAAAGGCGCGCAGAGTAACTTTTGCGGGATTTATAATAGCCTATATTGCCTTTGCCGTAATGAGCGCGGGACAGATACTCGTGCTCGGCGCTTTTATTCCGCTCAAAAATCTGCCGCCCGAGTATATTGCGGGCATGGTAGGCTATTGGGCGATAGTCGCCTTGATTTACCTGCTGATTACGCGCGATATGATACGCAAGCGTTACGAGATGCCTATGCGCAAGCTGTCCGAGGCGGCGGGTAAGGTTGCTCAAGGTGATTTTTCCGTATATATCCCGCCCGTTCACGCGCCCAACAAGGCGGATTATGTGGACGTAATGTTCCAAGACTTCAATTCCATGGTCGAGGAGCTTGCGAGTATAGAGACGCTCAAGGACGACTTTATTGCAAGCGTCTCGCACGAGATTAAGACGCCGCTTGCCGTGATACGCAACTATGCTAAGGCGTTGCAGTTGTCCGATATTGACGAAGATAAGAGGAGAGAGTATGCCGACGTACTGGTCAAGGCGGCTGATAATCTTACCGCGCTTGTAACCAACATCCTCAGGCTTAACAAGCTGGACAACCAAGGCATAAGCGTAAGTAGCGAGTCTTTCGACTTCTGCGCGCACCTGTGCGAGTGTATACTCAACTTCGAGACGTTGTGGGAGGGCAAGGATATACAGCTTACTGCCGAGATAGAGGAAGGGCTTGCTATTGTATCGGATAAGAGTATGCTTGAGCTTGTATGGAACAACCTTATTTCCAATGCCGTAAAGTTTACTCCGCGCGGCGGCAAAATAAGGGTAAGGCAGACTCACGGCGACGGCTTGGTTACGGTGGAGATATCCGACAGCGGCATAGGCATGAGCCAAGAGACGATAGCGCGTATATTTGATAAGTTTTATCAAGGGGACAAGTCCCATTCCGTAGAGGGCAACGGTCTCGGTCTCGCTTTAGTGCGCAAGGTAACGGATTTGCTCGGCGGCACGGTGGAAGTAGTGTCGCGCCTTAATGAAGGCAGCACCTTCATAGTTAAATTCCCTTTTAAGTAATAGCCGTGTGGGTAGCAATCACGGTATAATAATTTTTGACGGCAAGCGCGTACGGCTTAAGCATTCTTTACCTAATCCATATAATATATAATCAACAATTTTTATATTAAGATAACGGCAGCTTTAAGGCGAAGATACGTAAGCGGGCTATCAATGATAATAACTTTATTGTCAAGGGGCGGTGATTTTTTTGCTGATTTTTGCGTTAAAAACTTTTGGTAATCGGCAGTTTAACAATTCTTTAACTTGATTTATAAATTTTATTAACGAGTATCCTCTATCATGTGATTAATAAATAGGCGGCAGGACACACGCCCTAATGTGGAGGATAATATTATGGAAGAAAGTAGCAGACGCTGTTATGTAGGATACGAGTATAAGACCGTAGATGCGGATAGATATATGCAGGATCTGTACTCGGACAATTATAGTTGCTTCGGCTGGGAGCTTGAGCGGGTAGAGCCCGCAGCTAAGGCGTCGGATAGGGTGCGTATGCACTTTAGGCGCGAGCGCAAGATGGCTTGCAAGCCCGACCTTATAAGGCTGCAATCGCAGTTTGACGCGCATGCCGCGCAGATAGATAAGCTCGAGAAGTCCAAGACCAAGATGGCTACCGTATACGCATTTATAGTCGGCGCAATAGGCGTTGCACTGCTTGCAGGCGCGATATTCAGCTACTTGGGCGGTATATATTGGGCGTGCGCTTTGCTGGGCGTCTTATCTGCCGCGGGCTTTGTTTTGCCTTATTTTTGCTATATTCACAAGCGCAATAAGAAGACGCGTAAGGTCGCAGGCGATATCGAGAGTCTCTTTGATATGTTGTATAGCGTCTGCGATAAGGCGCAGAGCTTAATCCAATGCAAGCTGTAATGCAATACAGTCGCATTAGCATTGTCCTATGGGCGGCAGCGGCGAGGCATCGGCTCCTTAATTGACGCAATGGCGCGAAAAGTAGGCAAAAAATATTGTAAACTTACAAGCAATGTGTTACAATATATACTGCAATGCGCGATATAGCGTAACGGGAGGAAATATGAAGAAGAAGATTACATCCGTACCCTTTAGCGGCACGCCCGAGCAAGAGGCCAAGCTCAGAGCTGCGCTTAAAGATATAGCTAAGTTGGACGGTTGCGCTATGCCTGCTTTGCAGAAGGCGCAAGAGATATACGGATATTTGCCCTTAGAGGTACAGGCTATCGTCAGCGAAGAGACGGGTATACCCAAAGAGAAGATTTTTGGAATAACTACTTTCTACTCGCAGTTTGCCTTAGCTCCTCAGGGACAGAACCCTATTGGCGTATGCCTCGGCACAGCTTGCTACGTTAAGGGCTCTCAGCAGGTCTTTGATAAGATTTCGCAGGTGCTCGGACTTAGCAACGGCGATTGCACTTCGGACGGTAAGTTCTCTTTGGTTGCTACGCGTTGCATAGGTTGTTGCGGACTTGCGCCCGTCATGACAGTGGGCGAGGACGTCTACGGCAAGGTTACCCCAGACGAGGTAAATAAGATACTTGCCAAGTATTGATTATTTCCTTATTATTGATAAAGATTTAGCCGCTCCTATATAGAGCGGCTTTTTATATTCAGATTTTTTATTGAATTTTTCACGTTGATATGAGTATGTAATGCTGTACATGTATTAGTATAATTGATGATCA
>CAMWNK010000049.1 GCA_947175555.1 uncultured Clostridia bacterium
CTGCTCTTATACTGCAGCTTTTGCAATGAGAATCGGCGGATAAAGCAAGTCTTGAAGATACAGATTATCTGCTACGCCACTGCTCTTATAATGCAGCTTTTGCAATGAGAATCGACGGATAAGGCAAGTCTTGCAGATACAAATTGTCAGCCGTACTACTGCTCTTATGCTGCAGCTTTTGCAACGAGAATAAGCGGATAAGGCAAGTGTTGAAGATACAGATTGTCAGCCGCAATGCTACTTATATTACAGCTTTTTCGATCTCGACTTGAATATAAGCGCGAATATAAATCCGAAGAATATCGCAGCCGTAAGACCTGCCGAGACTGCTGCAAGTCCGTAAGTTACCGCATGGTATAGACTTATCTTACTGCCCTCTATCGCGCCCTTAGCAAGCGATGAGCCGAAGCCGGTAATGGGTATAGTGATGCCTGCGCCCGCAAACTTCTCTATATAGGAAAACAAGCCTACCGCTTCTAACACCACACCCGCGACAAGGAACGTTACGAGTATTCTTGCAGAGGTAATCTTAGTCTTATTGATAAGCAGCTGTCCGATAAGACAGATAGCTCCGCCTACCGCAAAGACCTTAAGGTACATCAATATATATTGCCACCAAACCATAATTAGGTAACTCTCCGTAATGATTATGTATCCCCTCTTAAGGGGCGTGAACTTAGCGTCCGATTAATAATAGCGGCTCTATACCTCAAAAGCTACCGCATGAGCTATCCCCGGGATACTCTCGCCTTGCAAAGACGAATCTTTAGAAAGCAACGCGCCCGTGGGGACAAGCAATACCCTCTTCATATTGCCCTCGCACATCTCTTTGTAAATATAAGAGGCAAATATCACCGATGAACAGCCCGCGCCCGAGCCGCCCTGTACGTCCTTTTGCTTATCGGTATATATAAGACTGCCGCAGTCGTTGAGACATCCCGATAAGTCGTACCCCTCCTTCTTACACAGATAATATACCGTCTCTCTGCCGAACTTGCCGAGGTCGCCCGTAAAGATATAATCGTAATAATCCTCGCCCCTGCCCGTATCTTTAAGGTGCGTGAGGATTGTATCTGCCGCCGCAGGAGCCATTGCCGCGCCCATATTGTTGGGATCGCAGACGTTGTAATCGACGATTTTTCCTATCGTGCAATGGGTGAGCTTGGGAGTGCCCTGCTTACCTTCAAGCGAAAGCAACACGCTGCCCGCGCCCGTTACGGTATACTGAGACGCAGGCGTAGGCTGAGTGCCGAGCTCGAGCGGATAACGGAACTGCCTCTCTACCGCGCCGTAATGCGAACCCGTGCAGCATACCGCAGTGCGCATATTGCCTCTGCCGAGCATAAACATTGCAAGGCTCATCGCCTCGCCGAAGGATGCGCACGCGCTGTATACGCCTACAAAAGGTATCTCGAATTCTCTTACGGCAAAGCTGCTTGCAACCAACTGATTGAGCAAGTCGCCGCCGATAATACAATCGATATCGCCGCGCTGCTTATCGGCGCGTGCAATAACCTGCTCTATGGCGTGCTTGTGCATCTTAATCTCAGCCTTTTCGTGAGACTTACACTCCCATTCGTCATTCTCGAGCACGTCGTCAAAAAAGCATCCGAATCTGCCCTTACCCTCTGTAGGTCCGACAATGCTGTACGTGCCTGCTACGTATATATCCTCGTCGGCTTTATAAGTGTGCTTACCTTTACGCATATTTTCCCTTCCTCATCATGCGGCAATCATTGCCACTACCCAATAGATAAATCCTACCGTTACCGACGAAACGATACCTGTAACTATGACAGGTCCCGCGATAACGAACATCTTAGCCATAAGACCGAATACGATGCCTTCTTTCCTGAACTCCATAGCAGGAGACGCTATCGAATTGGCAAAGCCTGTAATAGGTATAATAGAACCCGCGCCCGCGACGGAACCTATCTTGTCGTAAATGCCTACTCCTGTCAAGAACGCGCCTAAAAATATCATCGTAGCCGATGTGAGCGAACCTATCATTGCCTTGGGAGCTTCGGGCAGGACCGCCTTGTATACGTCTGAAAATGCCTGACCTATCATGCAGATAAGTCCGCCGACGCCGAAAGCGGTCAAAAGCGTCAGCCACTCATTGGTGCGCGGACCGTGCTTATCAATATATTCGGCATATTGCTTGCTGTCCATTATACCTCCTCCTTAAGCGAGGGCGGAGCGTATCTGATTTCCCTGTCCTCAATGTTACTCTTAGCATAAACAGTTGCCTTATCAGGCATATCAACTTTGTACATATATGACCTCTTATGTTATTTTTAGCGGTTGATACGAAATTATTCAGTACAGAAAGATTAGACCGCGGCGCAGCATAAAACAACGCTCTTACAAGCGTAAAATTAATATATGAATAAAATGAGATAATGAAAATATAGCTATCGCCCGCGCGATAGTTAATAAGATTGCAATAATTGCATTGCTTATAACTCTCTTGATTATTTTACAAACTGCCGCCGTACGGCAATCAATACGATAAATAACGCCTTTATAAGCAAAAGCGTACGGCATCGTATCTATCTGCCGATTGATTATCCGTAAATAAGTTATATAAAGTTATTGCCTGCGGCAGTAAAGCTAATAAACTATCTGTATAGCTGCTTTTCCGAGGTCGGTTGCCGATTATATATAATCGATATTCTTTACTTATATGGGTAATTGAATCTGATTATATTACACTTCATTTATATTATTCCTTATATATTAGGCGGCATTGCGCGCTTATACACCCTTACGCACTCTGCCGCCGTCCTTCTCTCGGTATTACTTCATACTACCGAGCAATGCCTGTATGACTGCTGTTATTTATAATTGTCGCACCTACTCAAGCGTAGCATAGTTATTGCACCACTTTAGCTCATACGCCGCGCTTTCTCGGTGCGTAAATGGTCGATTGTAATAATTCACCTATTTTACCTCTTATCATCAAGCTAAACAACTTATATACCGCATATATCGAGCGGTATAAAAATGCAGATACTGCCTTGTAGCCGATATCTGCATACGATGTCTTACCTATATTTATTCTTACGCTAAGCCTAATTACTTATATCTCTTGCGTATAGATAAGGTCCTGCGCACTGACCTGCTCTATTGCAAGCGCCCTCGATTAAGATTGAGCGTCCGCGCGTACACTCAAACAGCTACCAAATGCAACGATATAATTATCAGACTTGCTCCACGTTGTGCCTCGGAAAAGAAGCTACAACATCAGTATATACCATAAAATCGAAAATTCCAAGACTTACTGCCAACTTTTTTTCAAACGACAATGCCGATACCTAATTATAAAACAACAGCGCTTTGCTTTAAGTAAAGCGCCGCTAATATAATATATAACCTTAACTTCACGTAAGCGATTAGAGGCAGTCCTTAAAGTTGTTCTTTTAATTTGATATGTCTGCCGATAATCGCATTCGGCAGGTTACGGAGTTCCTATACTTCTCCGGCGTCATCCCCTCGAGCCTTGAAAACACCTTGATAAAATACCCCGGATCGCAAAAGCCGCACTCGTATGCTACGGCGCTCACGCTCTTGGCGCAGCTGTTGAGCAAACGCTTGGCATGGCTGATACGCACGTAATTGACGTAAGCGGAAAAGGACTTGCCCGTAGCCTTGACAAATAGCTTGCTGAAATAGCCTGCGCTCACCTTGCACAGCGCAGCCATGTCCTCTTGTCTTATCTGCGAAGAATAATTTTGCTCGATAAATCTAATGGCGGGCTCTACCGCCAAGAGGTTGCGGTCTATCCTGATATTGGGAGTAACTATCTTGCCGTCAAGCGCGGATGCTATGCGGTAATTGCATATGTAAGATATCATATCCACTATCGACTCCAGTTCTGCCCTGCTTACGGTGGCAAGCTGAGAATACATCTGCCGTCCGCCCTCGATACTGTCGATATCGCTACGGCTATCGACAACACTCTCGAGCTGCCAATCGCTGCCCTGCGGACAAATCTGACCGCACATAATCGCGCCCAAATATATTCCGTCGTATACTACGGGCACGGCAAAATCTATCAAATTCATGTGGCAGCGATATATGTAAGGGCTCTTCCGTCTTGCCGCTTCCAGTCCGCCGCGGCTGTCGCACATCTCGCACAGTCCCGCAAGCGAGGGGTTGGAGCGGACCGCCTTGCAAAACTCACTGCATCCGCTGTGCTCGGTAACGGGCGCGCCTGTATAGTCTACGGTAATAATAGCTACCTTGGTAGCCGCCGCCGTATGACGTTGCAGCCTGTCGAACTCGCAAGCCCTGATTATCTCCTTAAGATCGATAGCCTTGTCCATGCGTAATACAAAACCGACTTACTTGCGAGAATTGAGCGCACACCTGCGCGCGCTCGACTTATTGAACAGCTGCTCGAGCGAAGCATTGTCGCCCTCTTCTACCGCCTGTCTAATCAACTTGAGCTGATGCTCGAAGTCGTCGATTACCTTGATAAGATTATCCTTATTGCCTATAAAAAGCTGTCCCCACAGCTGCGAATTGATGTCCGCTATGCGCGTGAGGTCGCGGTAGCTGTCGCCTATAAAGTCGCCAGTCTCGCCGTCTTCCTCGTCGCTGTTGATGAGCGAAACGGCAAGCGCGTGAGGCAACTGAGAGGTATATGCGACAATCTCGTCATGCTTTTGCGGCGAAAGTATCCTTATGCGCGCAAAGCCCATGTCCACAGCCATCTTGGAAACGGCTTCCACTGCCGCCTCGTCGCTGACGCCCACGGGAGTAATGATAAAGTTGGCGCCCTTAAACACATTGCTATCGGCATACTCGATACCCTTCTTCTCTCGCCCTGCCATGGGATGAGCGGGCACAAAACGCACGCCGAGTGGTAAAATAGCCGCTATAGCGTCTATATATCCGCGCTTGATACCTGCAACGTCGGTGATTATCACGCCTGCGGATAGGAAGGGCGAAATCTCCCTAATACACTCTATTGCCGTATCGGGATATACGCAAAGAGCAACCATGTCGGCTCCTGCAAGCAGCTCGTCTATCGTGCCTATGCCTGCAATTATGCCGTCCTCTGCCGCCTTAATCATACTGTTAGGGTCTGTGTCATAGCCATACACACGCGTATAGCCTGCGCCCGTAAGCGCCATGGCGTACGAGCCGCCTATTACGCCCAAGCCGATGATGACTATCTTGCTGTCTTTATTAAAGGAGTTATTCATGGCGATTATCTCCGCAATCTTTGAGTATGTCCAAAGCGATGTTATAGCCCTCTATGCCCTTGCCTGCCACCTGTGCCGCGCACGCGCCGACGATAACGGACTCGTGTCTGAAACTCTCCCTGCTCGAAATATCCGATATATGCACCTCTATCGCAGGCAGCGCTACCGTCTTGATAGCGTCGTAAATGGCATAGCTGTAGTGCGTATATGCCGCGGGGTTGATAACTATCCCGTCATAGCCGTCAAAGTAACACGAGTGTATGCAATCGATAATAGCGCCCTCGCTGTTGCTCTGAAAAAAGGATACTTCCACGCCGATATCCAAGGCATGGGCGGAAATTATCTTGCACAGCCCGTCGTAGCTCACGCTGCCGTATATATCGGGCTCGCGTATGCCGAGCATGTTCATGTTGGGTCCGTTGATTACCTTAATCTTCACCTAATGCCTCCTTTAATGCGGCAAGACCTTGTGCTATGCTGCCGTTGTTGCTTACTGTAAAATGACAGCTGCCCTCGTACAAGCTCTTGCGCGCGGCGTATATGGCGTACAGTCTGTCCGCGCCGCCTGCAAGGAGCGGCCTTGAGCTGCAATCGACGTCCCTCACAATCCTATCGACGTCCTTATCAATATATACTACCGTGCCGCTCATGCGCATGGCGTCCCTATTGACCGCGCCGAGCACAACGCCGCCGCCTGTAGCTACGACGGTATTGCTAAGCCCCGCTATCTCGAGCATTGCCGACCTCTCCGCCGCTCTGAATACCTCTTCTCCCTCGGCAAACATGTCGGATATGCTCCTGCCCTCGCGACGCTCGATATAGCTGTCCGCGTCTATAAAGTCCATGCCCATAGCCTCGGCGTACGCCTTGCCGAGCGTGCTCTTGCCGCAGGACATCAAGCCCGTAAGATAGATATTGCCGCCGTGCTGCTTAAAGTAATCGCGCTGGACTATATTGAATATAGGCGAAATTTCTTGAGCCTGAACCTGCTCCCCGCGCCATATGCTCTGCGAGCCTATAGCCTGCGCCACCAACATATAAAGTCCGCTGACGGCGCGCTTGCCAAGCGACAGCGCGTTGCGCACAAACGCGGTCATTGCGGGATTGTATACCACGTCTACCGCCGCATCGAAATTATCTATTATCGCATCGGACACGGGTGATACGCCCACCGCGGGATACATGCCCACGGGCGTAGTATTGACGATGAGATAGCCGCGCATATCCTTGAGCGCGGAATAGGGAATATCCTTATATCCGTCTATAAAAGCGTCCTCTTCCCTCTTGGCATAGCAAAGCGACGATACGCCCATGCTCGCAAGAGCGTAAAGCACAGACTTAGCCGCGCCGCCGCTGCCGAGCACTACTGCCGACTTGCCGCGCGGATTGATACCGTTGACCTCGAGCAGGCACTTAAAGCCGTAAGGATCGGTATTGTAACCCGAGAGCTTTCCGCCGTCATTCCTTACCGTATTGACCGCGCCGATAGTGCGCGCCTCGTGAGATATCTCATCGAGCATTGCCATGACGGTCTGCTTGTACGGTATGGTAATATTAAAGCCGTCGTAGCTAAGCAGCTCAGGCTTAGCGCCCTCTATCTCCTGCTTGCTAAATTCCCTTATGCCGTAGCTGCCTTCAATCCCTCTCGCCTTGAAAAACAGCGAATGTATCTGAGGCGATAGGGTGTGAGGGAGCTTTTCTCCGATGACGCAATAATTATTCTTCGATGACATCTTTCTTATATTCTCCAAGTAGTTTATACGACAGGCAAGAGTCCTTGAGCAGCGCAAGCGCAAGCTCAGCCTGTTTCATTTCGCCCGATATGTCTACGTAAAAGACGTAGTTGCCAGGATTGTTACGCTGCGGACGGGACTCCAGACGCGTCATGTTGACGTTGTATATCGACAGATACCTAAGCGCGTTAAGCAGCGTGCCGGGACGGTTGCCGAGCGTAAAGGTTACGGAAATCTTATCGCACTCGCCCTCGCACATAGACGGCGATATCACGATGAAGCGCGTATAATTGTCGCTCTGAGTATTGATGTCGCGGCGCAATATCTCAAGATTGTTCATCCTCGCCGCCCTCTCGGAACACACTGCCGCCTTGCTCCTATCCCCGCATACGGACACGTATGCCGCCGATTGCGCGGTGTTGTGATAGGGGATGAGCTTTATGCCCGGGTAAGAGCCGAAAAAGTCGGCGCATTGCTTGAGACCTTGAGGATGAGAATATACCTCTCTCACCTCTTCGATGCTCGCGCCCTTTATGCCCGCAAGCTGTTGTCTCACGCGCACCCACTTCTCGCCGATAATGAAAAAGTCGTATTGACCGAGCAAATCGTACACCTCGCTGATCGCGCCTGTGGACGAGTTCTCAATCGGCACAACTCCGTAAGACACCGTGCCCGACTGAACGAGCTTGAACACCTTGGCAAAAGTGTCGCACGGCACGCGCACGCTGTCCTCGCCGAAGTAGCTAATCGCCGCGCTCTCGGTGAACGAACCCTCGTCGCCGAAGAATCCTACTCTGCCGCTTATATCGAGAGGGGCGCGGGGCGGAACGGGCTGCTCGCGCATGAGCCTTACGCGCTGCAAGTCCTTGCTTATATCCATCACCGAGCGCATGAACTGCTCTGCGTACAAAGCGTTGCCGCTATCCTCCAGCATAGATACCGCCTTGTCAATAACCTCTCTTTCGCGCTCGGGACGCAATACGCCGCCGCCGTTAACGCGCTTATATTCCGCAACTTCTTCCGCAAGGCGCAGCCGCGCCTCGAAAAGAGGAAGGAGCGACGAGTCTATCTCGTCTATGCGTTTCCTAATATCGTCAAGTCCCATATTACACCGTCAAATCGCATACGGCTATTGCCGCCGCAGCCTCTATCACGGGCACCGCCCTCAACACTATACAGGGATCGTGCCTGCCGTGCAAGGCAAGTCTTGCATCGCAATGCTTGGATACGTCTATAGTATCCTGCTCCTTGAATATCGACGCGGTAGGCTTAATAGCCACGTTGAAAATAACAGGCATACCCGTGGTAATGCCGCCGAGCACGCCGCCGTTATTATTGGTGCGGGTAGCTACGCTGTCGCCATCATAGAAAAAGCTGTCGTTGACCTCGCTCCCCTTCATGCCGCACATTGCGTAACCCAAGCCGAACTGTATGCCTTTGACCGCCGGCACGGAGAACATCATATGCGATATAGCCGACTCTACGCTGTCAAACAGAGGCTCGCCCGCGCCTGCTGGCAATCCGCATATTGCGCACTCTATCACTCCGCCTACGGAGTCGCCTTCCGCCGCTGCCGCCTCTACGCGCGACTTGACTTGCTCCCAAAGCGAGCTATCCAGCATACCGTTATTATCTACCGCGTCGAGCTGAGGGGCAAGCGCGTCGAAAGCCGCGTCCTTGACGTCCGCAACACAAAGAATGTGCGCGCCTATCTTTACGCCCCTATCCGCAAGTATCTGCTTAGCAACCGCTCCCGCAAAGACAAGCGGCGCGGTAAGTCTGCCCGACGAGTGTCCCCCGCCGCGATAGTCGTTGAATCCGCCGCTCTTGACATAGTAGCCGTAATCGCTGTGCCCGGGGCGCATGAGCGACGCCGTGCGCGCGTAGTCCCCCGAACGGGTATCGCCGTTGCGAATAATCGCCGTAAGCGGCGTGCCCGTGGTACGATTGTTGAAATATCCGCTGACTATCTCCGCCTTATCCTCTTCGCGCCGAGCGGTGGCAAGCCCTTCCTTGCCCTTAGCCGAACGCCTGAGCATATCGCGCTCTATCGCCTGCATATCCAGCTCTATACCCGCAGGCACGCCGTCGATGACTACGCCGATAGCCGCGCCGTGCGACTCGCCGAATACGGTAACCTTAAACCTGTTGCCCCATGTTGCCGACATAAATTCTCCTTAAATTGTACCGATATAATCAATCCGCTATCTCGTAGCTGCCGCCGAGCGAGACGAATTTGTCAAAGAAGTCGGGATACGACTTATTGACGCTCTCGCAGTCGGTTATCTCTATCGCGCCTACACACCTGCACGAGGCTATCGCCGCGGACATGACCATGCGGTGATCGCCGTGTCCCTTTATCCTCACGCCGCCCTTGAAGCTGTCCACGCCGCGTATCACTATACTGTCGCCTACGCAATATATATCGCCGCCCAACGCGCCGATATTCTCCACCGTGGCGGCAAGACGGTCGCACTCCTTAAGCCTGAGTCTGCCCGCATTGACAAGGCGCGTAACGCCCTTGCGCAAAGCGCACGCCACCGCAAATACGGGGACGATGTCGGGCACGTTGCTCACGTCGAAGCGTATCTCTTTATCCTGCGGCGCGCCTGCAAGGAACATAAGCATGTCCTTGACCTTAGCGTCGCCCTGCGCAGACAGAGGATTGAGCCCCTCTATCTTGACGTTGCCGCCCAAGGCATTGGCTACATAATAAAAAGCCGCCTGCGAATAGTCGCCCTCCACCTTATAGCCCGCATCCGCATACCGAGCCGAATCGTAGCTTTGCGAGCCGAATACCGTGAACTCGCGCTCCATTGCGTCGTAAGATACCACCGCGCCGTAGTCGGACATGACGTCCATAGTCATCTTGATATAGTCGCCCGACTGCAAAGGCGTGGTAATGCGTATAGAGCTGTCGTACTCCGCGGTAACCAAAGCCATGAGAAGCCCGCTGATAAACTGCGAACTCACATCGCCCGCAAGCTCGAAATCATCGCTGATGAGCGTGCCTTGCAAAGTGAGGTCGAGTCTGTCCCCGTCGCTGTCGTTGCGATAATATATGCCTTGCGAGTTGAAGATATCGAAATAAGGCGCAAGCGGACGCGTGCCGAGACGCCCCCTGCCGATAAGCCTTATTCTGCCCGTGCAATGCGTGAGAGCTATGGGTATCACAAAGCGGAGCGTAGAGCCCGACTCCGCGCAGTCGATAACTATATCGTCGTCGCGTCTGCCCTTAATGCCGCGCACGGTAAGCATATCGCCGTCAACGGTGATTTCCGCCCCCAGCGCGCGCATCGCGCCTATAGTAGCGGCGATATCGTCGCTCATGCTTACGCCCGATATCTTGCTCTCCTTATCGCACAAGGACGCGCAGATTATCGCCCTGTGAGCATAGCTCTTTGACGGCGGCGCAACAACCGTGCCGCCGAGCAATCTCGACTCTACCGAATATATCACTTGCCGCCCTCCGCATTGAAGTAATCAAAAGGCACCCGCCTTGTAAAGCTGTCGCCTATCTTCTTGAGAAATACCGCGTCCACTCCGCCTAAAGTGCCCTTCTTATCGGCGGTGATAGCCTTGACTATCTCATCGCCCGCCGCGCTGCACTGCGTGGGTAAATTGTACATAGTGCAAAGGCGAGCTATCTTGTTAGCGCAACCTTGCTCCGTGTAGCCGTCCCGCTCGGATAGACGCGTGATATACGTCATGCCTATAGCTACCGCCTGTCCGTGCGAATAGGCACTGTAGCCGCTAATCTTTTCAAGCGCATGACCGTAGGTATGTCCGAAATTGAGCAGCTTGCGGCAGCCGCTCTCCTTTTCGTCGCGCTCCACGATATCCCGCTTGATGTCGCAGCAGCGGGCGATTATCTCCTCCGCACACTCGCTAAAGCCGTCCCTGCCGCCTATTGCGCCCAGCTTGTCGAAAAGCTGCGCGTCGACAATGCAGCCGTACTTGATAACCTCGCCCATACCGTCGGCAAAAAAGCCGTCAGTGAGCGTATCCAATGTGTCGGGATCGATAATCACGGCGCGAGGCTGGTGAAACGCCCCCACTAAATTCTTGCCCTCGGGCAAATCTATGCCTACCTTGCCGCCTACCGAGCTGTCAACCTGAGCAAGCAAGGAGGTGGGTATCTGTATGAAGTCTATGCCGCGCATGTACGTCGCGGCTGCAAATCCGCTCAAGTCCCCCACTACGCCGCCGCCTAAGGCGACTATCGCGTCGGAGCGAGTCATATTGAAGGCAAGAGCCTCGCTGTACAGACTTAGCAGCGTATCGGCGCACTTGCTCTTCTCTCCCGCAGGCACCGTAACGAGCTTCACCTCAAGCCCTCTGCCTATAATGGATGAGCGCACCTTGTCGGCGTACAGCGGCGCAACGTTGGTGTCGCTGACAAGTAGCACCTTGCTGCCGCGGCACTCGAAATGACGGGCGACGTCGCCGATAAGTCCGCGTCCGATAACTATATCGTAGCCGCGCTCGCCCAAGTCTACAGTGAGCCTGCGCATCAGAGTATGCTCCTGCCGACTACGGGCGCAATGTTGCGCAAATCTTTGACCACGGCGTCGAACTGCTCGGGCTTAATGGACTGATTGCCGTCGCAAAGCGCGTGTATAGGATCGTTATGCACTTCGATAATCAATCCGTCCGCGCCTACCGCTATCGCCGCCCGCGCGAGAGCGGGCACCATCCACGCCTTGCCCGTAGCGTGAGAAGGATCGACTATAACGGGCAGGTGCGATACCTGCTTGATAGCGACTATCGCGCTAAGGTCAAGCGTATTGCGCGTGTACGTCTCGAAGGTGCGTATGCCTCTCTCGCACAATATTACCTTGCCGTTGCCGCCCGATAAGATGTACTCGGCAGACATCAACCACTCCTCTATTGTCGCGGACAGACCGCGCTTGAGCAATATGGGCTTGTCTATCTTGCCAAGCTGCTTGAGCAGCTCGAAGTTCTGCATATTGCGCGCGCCTATCTGTATGACGTCCACGTCCTCTACAAACCTATCTATATCGTAGGGAGACATGAGCTCCGTAACTATGGGCAAGCCTGTAGCCGCCTTAGCCTCCTTAAGCAAATCAAGTCCCTCGTACTTAAGTCCCTGAAAGGCGTACGGCGATGTGCGGGGCTTGAACGCGCCGCCTCTGAGCATGGTTGCGCCCGACGCCTTGATAGCTTTAGCAACGTCGGTAATCTGCTGCCTGCTCTCCACCGAGCAAGGTCCCGCTATCAGCGCAATTTCTCTGCCGCCGATGCTCGTATCCCCCACCGTAACGACGGTGGGATCGGGATGAAACTTGCGATTGGCCTTCTTATAAGGCTCGGAAACGCGCATTACTCTCTCTACGTTGTCGTCCGCCTCTATCTTCTTCATGTCGATATTGCTCGTATCGCCCACAAGTCCCAAAATAGTGGCGTCGCTGCCAACGACTTTATTGACCTGCACGCCCATGGATGCAACGGTTGCGGATAACTCTTCTATAGCTTCCTTAGGCGTATTATTCTTGAAAATTACTATCATAAAACTAACGCTCCGAATAAAACATTCTTGATAATAAGAATACGCT